>CAZBEY010000009.1:0-48359 GCA_964491015.1 uncultured bacterium
GAGAGCGCCTGATTTGCATTCAGGAGGTCGTCGGTTCGACCCCGGCTAGCTCCACCAGTTTTTTAAAGATTTTGTTCCTTTGGAACACACCGTTTTTTGACAATGTGGAAATTGACGTGGTAGCGTTTCTTAACGACACAACTTTGGTAAAGTTATTAAGGGCGTACGGGGAATGCCTAGGCACATGGAGCCGATGAAGGACGTGGCAAGCTGCGATAAGCCTCGGGAAGGAGCAAACATCCTTAGATCCGGGGATTTCCGAATGGGGTAACCCAAATCGAGTCATGTCGATTAACTCCTGTCTGAATATATAGGACAGGGTGAGACAACGAGGTGAACTGACACATCTAAGTAACCTCAGGAAGAGAAACCAAAAGGGATTCCCTCAGTAGCGGCGAGCGAACGGGGAAGAGCCTAAACCATCAACGTGCCAAGCTTACAGGCGTTGCGCTGGTGGGGTTGTGGGATCGATTCAGAGTCTGCTGTAACAGACTCGGCAAGTCAGAAAATCCAAGATTAGTTGAATGGTCTGGAAAGTCCAATCATAGAAGGTGATAATCCTGTAAACGAAAATCGCGGATCTTGCTGGAATCGACACCCGAGTAACACGGGACACGAGAAATCTTGTGTGAATCTGCCGGGACCATCCGGTAAGGCTAAATACTCCCATGTGACCGATAGTGAACTAGTACCGTGAGGGAAAGGTGAAAAGTACTCCTAACGGAGAGTGAAATAGAACCTGAAACCGTATGCCTACAAGCAGTCAGAGCTCTAACTATTTTCGAATAGCAGAGTGATGGCGTGCCTTTTGCATAATGAGCCAGTGAGTTACTCGTATATTGCAAGGTTAAGACTAAAAGGTCGGAGCCGTAGCGAAAGCAAGTCTGAATAGGGCGTTGAGTAATATGCGGTAGACCCGAAACCGAGTGATCTAGCCATGGCCAGGATGAAGTCCCGGTAACACGGGATGGAGGTCCGAACCCACCAGCGTTGAAAAGCTGGGGGATGAGCTGTGGTTAGGGGTGAAAGGCCAATCAAACTCGGAGATATCTGGTTCTCGCCGAAATGCCTTTAGGGGCAGCGTCATGTTAGTGTACCGGGGGTAGAGCACTGAATGGGCTAGGGGGCCTACAAGCTTACCAACCCCAATCAAACTCCGAATACCGGTATCATGTTGCATGGCAGTGAGCTCATGGGGGATAAGCTTCATGAACTAAAGGGAAACAACCCGGACCATCAGCTAAGGTCCCAAAGTCAATGCTAAGTGATAAAGGATGTCAAATCGCCCAGACAGCTAGGAGGTTGGCTTAGAAGCAGCCATCCTTTAAAGAAAGCGTAATAGCTCACTAGTCGAGGGGTTTTGCGCCGATAATATCCGGGACTAAGCATTGCACCGAAGCTATGGATTCTTGTAGATTTTACAAGAGTGGTAGGCGAGCGTTCCATCGACCGTCGAAGGTTGACCCGTGAGGGCAGCTGGAGGAAATGGAAATGAGTATGCTGGCATGAGTAGCGATAAAGCCTGTGAAATGCAGGCTCGCCGCAAGCCCAAGGTTTCCTGAGTAAAGTTAATCTGCTCAGGGTTAGTCGGACCCTAAGCCGAGGCCGAAAGGCGTAGGCGATGGAAAACAGGTTTAATATTCCTGTACCAGTGCAACATTGTTTGAACTATGGGGGGACGCAGAAGTGAAAGGTCAGCCCGGTTTTGATAGTCCGGGTTTAAGTGCGTAGGGAGTTCTGGTAGGCAAATCCGCCGGAACATTATCCTGAGACACGAATAGGAGAGCTTAGCTCATAAACTGACCCTAATCATGCTGCCAAGAAAATCCTCTATGTTAGATGCTGCGCTGACCGTACCGTAAACGGACACACGTGGGCGAGGAGAGTATCCTCAGGCGCTTGTGAGAATCCAGGTTAAGGAACTCGGCAAATTAGCCCCGTAACTTCGGGAGAAGGGGTGCCCTTACTAGGTAAAAGACTTCGCGTCTGGAGCCGAAAGGGGCCGCAGTGACCAGGCTCAATCGACTGTTTACTAAAAACACAGGTCTCTGCTAAGTCGCAAGACGAAATATAGGGACTGACACCTGCCCGGTGCTGGAAGGTTAAATGGAGAGGTTATTCCGACTTGTCGGGAGAAGCTTTGAAATGAAGCCCCAGTAAACGGCGGCCGTAACTATAACGGTCCTAAGGTAGCGAAATTCCTTGTCGGGTAAGTTCCGACCTGCACGAATGGTGTAACGATTTGGGCACTGTCTCTACTTGGAGCACAGCGAAATTGAAGTGTCGGTGAAGATACCGGCTACCCGCGGCAGGACGAAAAGACCCCGTGAACCTTTACTACAACTTAGCATTGAATTCTGGTTCTACATGTGTAGGATAGGTGGGAGGCTATGAAGCTCGGACGCTAGTCCGGGTGGAGCCAATCTTGAAATACCACCCTTGTATTGCTAGGCTTCTAATCCCGACCCGTGAATCCGGGCGAGAAACAGTGTTAGGTGGGTAGTTTGACTGGGGCGGTCTCCTCCTAAAAGGTAACGGAGGAGCTCAAAGGTTCCCTCAGTACGGTTGGTAATCGTACGTAGAGTGCAAAGGCATAAGGGAGCTTAACTGCGAGGTCGACGGACCGAGCAGGTGCGAAAGCAGGACTTAGTGATCTGGTGGTTCCGTATGGAAGGGCCATCACTCAACGGATAAAAGGTACTCCGGGGATAACAGGCTTATCTCCCCCAAGAGTTCACATCGACGGGGAGGTTTGGCACCTCGATGTCGGCTCATCACATCCTGGGGCTGGAGAAGGTCCCAAGGGTTGGGCTGTTCGCCCATTAAAGTGGTACGTGAGCTGGGTTTAGAACGTCGTGAGACAGTTCGGTCTCTATCCGCCGTGGGCGCAAGATATTTGAGGGAATCTGCTTCTAGTACGAGAGGACCGAAGTGGACGAACCTCTGGTGTACCAGTTGTTCCATCAGGAGCACGGCTGGGTAGCTATGTTCGGACCGGATAAGCGCTGAAAGCATATAAGCGCGAAACCGATCCCAAGATAAGATATCTCTACCATAAGGTAATAAGGCTCGTTGTAGACTACGACGTTGATAGGCTGCAGGTGTAAGTACAGCAATGTATTTAGCCGAGCAGTACTAATAAGCCGAACGACTTTACCAAAATTTTATCGTTTAGGAACAACCCGTCAATTTCCCATCGTTTTTTGAATAATTTTCCGGTGACTATAGCACAGGGGAAACACCCGTTCCCATTTCGAACACGGCAGTTAAGCCCTGAAGCGCCGATGGTACTGCGCGGGAGACTAGCGTGGGAGAGTAGGACATTGCCGGGAATCATTAAAAGCCCCGAAATATTCGGGGCTTTTCTATTTATGGTGTAATTATTATTTTGTAATGAAATTGGTTGGTAAAACATGCTTTTTTCGGGTAAATTTGATTTATAGGATATGCGCAACACTTTTTATATACTCGTCTTTTCAATAATATTATCTGGTTTTATTTCAGATAAAAACCTCTACTCTCAAACTATTAGCCTTGTGCCCGAACCGGGCTTTACAGAGTATGCAACGTATTATATCAGCAGTTTTGACCTCCAAACAGGTGCATCCAATTTTCAATTATTTCGATTCAGACTAAAAGGAAGTACGTATCCTGTTTATGGTAAAATAAATTTTATCGCATCGCTCATGTCACCCACATTGAATCTTAATAATGAAACAACGATCGTTGATGTAGAATCAGAACCTTTTCAAATGACTTCAGATATACTTTTAGTCAATCAAGATTTTTCATCGAATACAACCCAATTATTAGATGTTACCGGAAACGCCATCCCCTTGTCAGTCAGGATTAACGAATCGATGGATGTATCCCAATTTGATCAAATATTAAGTGCTCTACTTACAACTGGGAGACTTGCCGACGGTCATTATTCATTTAGAATCCAAATCTATAGTGGGAATACCGAGGATGCTCTTTCACTAACAGATACAGAAGAAATAACCATTGTTGTTGAATCTCCATCCTATATTAATTTAGAGTCTCCTGGAGGTGCGTTAGCGGATACGTCACTTAATGAAATTTATAATACATTTCCGTTATTTACTTGGTATCCCCAGGTATGTTCACAATGTAATATGTTGATTAGATTAGCAGAATTTAATCCCAGCATTCATTCATCTATTGATGATGCAATTGAAGATGAAACCATGTTGCCATTCAACCAAACTGAAGACTGGGAATCGATTGGAAATGTTACTAGTTTTCAATATCCTGTTTCAGATGCTCGGTTGTTAGAGCATAATAAAATATACGTGTGGCAGGTAAAAGCAACATTACCCACCACTGCTGGTAATGAGGAGATTATTTCTTCAATATTTGCCTTTAAGATTGGAGATATTGGAGGATCAACTCCGATTCCACAAAGCGTGAATCCAGTGATTCAATTACTTGGACAGGCATTTACATCGGATCAATTTAATTCATTATTTGGCCCTGGCGGTTCTTTAGAAGGATTTACCCCAACTGGTTTATATTCCGTAAACGGGAATACTTCCGATCAATCGTCAATCATGGCAGTGATCAATCGGATCATCAGCCAAAATGCTGTCATAACGAATATTTCGGTGGAAGATTAATGAATATTATTAAACAATTGCTCATTTGTTTTATTATCATCCTTTTCATTTCACCTCTGCAGAGCGCTTCTAAAGTCGCGGTAACAACAAAAGTATCCGGTAAAGTCAATATTGAAGCATCGGGAAAAAGCGGATTCTCAAAGTTAAAAACAGGAACAATACTTTCAGACGGAGACAGAATAAAGACAGGTGAAGACGGTTTTGTTATTTTCATTTATATAGATGATAAGTCCATGATTAAAGTAAAAGAAAAAACGGAAATCATGGTTAAGGGTAAACGAAGTGCTGGATCAATTTCTAAACAAGTGAATGTGGATTTAGGGACATTACGTGCACAAGTGAATAAACAAAATAAAGGCGATTTTATTGTTCAGAGCCCAACATCTGTAGCGTCCGTTAAAGGTACCGACTTTTGGATGATAACGGATCCTAATGCTGGGGATATGCTGATTGGACTTGAAGGGCTTGTTAGTCTTACAAATTTACTGAGTGGAGAATCTACGGACGTTGGTTCAGGTATGACAGGAACATCATCTATGGATGGAGGTGTTGGAATATCTGAAACAAATCCTGATAATATTCCAGCTGATCCTGATGCTGAAACTCCAACAGGAACGCAAATCGAAATCGAGCTGGAAGGTCCCAACGGGGAAATAAAAACGCTTCTAATTGATATTCAATAAACTTCTCTCCGTTTCATAAATTCACACGAACTAATGAAATGAAGCGGCTTCAAATCCTAATAATCCTTTTAACTACTTTTTCCCTATTGTATGGGGACAAACTATTTCATGAACGTCCCCTTCAGGCAATAGTTGGTGAGGAATTGACCCTTGGTGTGGTTCCAATACTTGATACTGATATCTTGGAAGCAAAAGGATATTATCGTATTAGAGGAAACTTAAGTTATCAAGAATTACCTTTGATTCAAATTGGCGGCTCTTGGCAAATGAGTATAAAAGGAAATTTTCTATCGGAGAAAGGAATAGAATACTGTTTTATAATGCATTTGGCAAATGGCGCTGCATTATCAGCTCCGAATGATGGTAATCCATTCGATAATCCTTATTTTATACCAGTAAAACCGCAACAAAATAGTGGGAATATGCGACCTGTAAAAGAACCGGCGTTTGATGAACCAATAAGTGCAAATATACTAATTCTATCACCCGAGCCTTCTTCCACAACGAATCAAAAGGATGTGATTATCGCGGCAAGTTTATTTAATGTTCCCAATGTCGATTCTTCTACTATTCAATTATTTTTTAATGAAAACAATGTTACTCAAAAAGCTGAAATTAGTGGGGGAATTATAGCATTTACTCCAACAATTTTAGAGAAAGGGATACAACATGTTAAAATAACACTTACTGCCACAGACGGACAAATAATCGCACCGGTTGAATGGACATTTGAGATAAAACAAGGATCGATCATTCCTACACAATTCGATTATGATGGGGAAGTTAATTCCAAAATATCTTCAGATTTAGTGGGGGGTGAATTTCTAAACGTTGCAGAGTTAAATGTAAAAGGTAACGCTGAAGTTGAATATGCAAAACTGAATATAAATTATCGAAACACCACTCGAGAGAATCTATATATGCAGCCATTAAATCGTTCCACTTTTAACGTGAATTTTATGAGGTATCTTGATGTGAATTTTGGTGATTTTTACAAGTCAGTCAGCGAGTACACACTTGACGGAAGAAGGGTTCGGGGTATTAGCGTTGATTTAGATCTGAAGTTTTTTCAAATGCAGGTTATTCGCGGTCAATTAAATAGATCCGTTCAACATTCAAATAAAATCGACGGTGGTTATTCTCTTTTAGGTAACGAAACAACAATTGACTCATTAACAAGACCTGTTTTTACTTTAGATCGAAGGGGATACACATTTGAAAGAAACATTTCGTTAACCAAACTTTCGATTGATCTTTACGATTATCAATTTGGGATCCATTTTATGAAAGTGACTGATGATATAAATTCAGTAGATCAATTTATCTCAAAGGGTTTCTTTACGGCTGACAGCGAGGATGTAACGTATAATGACAGCCTTTATAATATTTCTCCCGGAACTTACACCTATGATACGTTTCTGACAGCAGTTGAACATGAAAATGGAACGATCAAATTTCCGATGAATAATTGGAACGGACAGAAACCGCAGGATAATATTGTATTTGGGTTTGACATCGGTAGAGTATTGGATAAAGAAAGAATGAAATTTGACCTTAGTTGGAATATGAGTTTATTTAACAGAGATATTTGGGACGGTGTCATGACAAGAACACAACTTGACACGGCTCTGGATGATACATTAGATGGTTTAATCGGAACAACTTATAACGACAATGGAACAGTAAGTGAAGGTTCCATGTTAATTGATACAAGCTCGATATTTGATCCTTTGGATTATAAAAATATATTTATTATGAATATAAATATGATTCCATTGCTTCCAATTGATCCTGTATCGTATCAAAAAACACCCATTTCTACCATAATCAATATGCCAGCTTCGGCATATCATCTTCGGTTGACAGGAAATTATCGATATAACAAATTCACAATTCAATATCGTCAAATTGGACCTGAATTTGTATCTTTGGCTAATCCATATTTAACGAATAATATTCGTGAATTTACCTTTTCAGATCGATTGTCATTATTGGATAATAAACTAATGTTAAATGCTATGTATAAGTTTCAGGATAACAAAATTCTTTCCACAGTTGAAGAACCGTTAATTACAAATAATATATCGTTGGGAATTACCTTAATGCCCGGTCCCGATTCGCCATCTTATGTTGTCAATTTTCAATCGATTGGAAAAAATAACAGCAAAGAAGACTTTGAGTTGGTTGCAGATGAATTGGTTGATTTTAGAGAGGATACTAAATCAAATAATACATTTTTCTCGATTACATACCCTATTTCCACCGGTCAATTAAAACATAACCTGAATATTAATCTAAATAGTTTAACCAATAAAGACCTGTTAGCAGGTGAACGTAAAAAAGGATACTTTTTCCAAAAATCTGACTCCAAGACCGTTTCAACCGCGTTGTCAACAAAATACAAAATACCATTGCGTACAGTATTAAATATCAGCCGTACTGCAATTCAAGTGCCCATCCAAGATGAGGATGGATTTATTTATTTCAATGAATTAACTTGGACAACTTTCAACACAAAAGGAAGTTATTCTTTATGGGATAACCGTCTGAAAATAACAGGCGGATTATCTTATTTAACAAATAAAGGAACTACCCCAATTAAGCTGTACGGAATTAATTCCGGAATTGAATACAATATTATGTCCGGAATGAATGCGCTATTAACGGGTCAAATACAAATGCGAAGTACGAAAGAAGAAACTGCAATCAATACTTCAGGTGTATTATTTTCTTTTAGGTATAATTTCTAATTATGATAAAAAAATTAGTCAAATATTTTAATAAAAAGTGGATTGGCTTGTTGCTCACCGGTTTTTCCATTGTATTAATATGTTTATTTCATTGGATTGGCCTATTTGATATAATGGAAATGAAAACGTATGATTTTCGTGTTAACCGCATTCGCGGTCCATTAACAGGTTGGACAGCCAGAGATTCTTCACTTAGCAAAATCGGCACTGATATTGTATTATTGGAAGTGGATGATGAAGCGTGGCGATTGATGCCGGAAGAATGGCCTTATCCTAGAGGAAGTGTTTGGGCAAGAATTGTACAGAATCTTTCACTTGCCGGAGCAAAAGTAATCGCATTTGATATCCAGTTTGATTCAAATGAAACAAAATCAGAAAATGTACACGATTTTATTGATGAATTAGACGAAGAAACCATCGCCGACCGAATCCCACAATATGGTGATACAGTATTAGCTAAAAATATAAAGGAAGCATTACCCTATCTAGTCCCACCTCACGGTGATCAATTATTAGCAGAAGCAATCAAAGAAGCCAAATCACGTGGAACGGAAATAGTCATCAATGTCAAGATGGTCACTGAGCCAAATCGACAACCTCCCCAATATATTTCATATCCTAATGAAGAATTGATGAAAGCACATCCGGAAACAGGGCTAATAAACGACCAAATGGATAACGATGGATTTTCCAGGCGTTATGCCATCGCAGGATACATGGCTCACGAACCGGATAAAGCATATTTGACACTAGGAATGAAAGCAATAAAAGCATTTGTAGGTATACCGGACACTGCAATTACCAGATATGATAAAAATAATAGAATTTGGTCGTATGGTCCCTATTCTTTTGATGCCTATGGAAATAGCAATACCTTTTTGGTAAATTATTATGGCCCCGCTTCTGGATACAGGGTGCAGTCTGCGGAAAACCTGCCGCCCTGGGGCACTTTTCCTCGGTTTTCAGTAGCTCATGTAATCGATACGGAAGATATTGATTTAAAAGATCCCATGGAAGATGTTGATTGGATGTCGCAATTTCTTCCGGGTGAACTCCCTGAATGGATTATGGCAATTGAAGATCCTGACGACAGGGCATCCACCATTGAGGCGCTTGGTATTGGAGGTGAATTTGATGTAACCCAAACACCATTCTATAATAAGATTGTTATTATTGGAGTAGCCGTTGAAATAGTTCATGATGTGAAATCAACTCCATTTTATAATTTTATGGGTATTCAACAGCTGACTCCAGGTATGGAAACACATGCCAATGCAATACAAACGATATTACATAGGAATTTTATTAAAACAATGGGAGGGGCAGTAACAGACTTGGCAAATCACGGGTTGCCTTGGGAACAGATTCTTTTAATAACGTTACTAGCAGTCATTGCGTTTTTCCTATTGGATTTTGTGAATCCAATCATTGCCGCTGGCTTGGTTTTTTTCGAAGGAGTCTTATATTTTGGAGTCGTTTGCGGCGCATTCATGAATGATAATTGGTGGATGGTGAAGATAACACTTGGGAAAATGTTTTCCAATGATGGCTGGTTTCAAATCGAATTACCAGGTATCGGTGAAAGTTATGTGTTACCATTGGTAGCGCCAATCGCAGGAGTTATGATTACATATGTCAGTAATGTGCTATATCGATTTTTGAATGAACAAAAAGACAAAAGATTCTTAAAGAGCACATTCGGCGCTTATATCTCCCCGGAACTCATTGACCAAATGTATGAGGAAAAACAAGAACCTAAATTAGGCGGGGATGCTGGGATTCATTCAGCATTCTTTTCTGATATACAAAATTTTTCATCTTTTTCAGAAGTGATGGAGCCGGAAAATATGGTTCGTCTAATGAATGATTATTTAACAGAGATGACAACCATTTTACTTGCCAATCAAGGAACATTAGATAAATATATTGGAGACATGATTGTTGCATTTTATGGTGCTCCGGTTCCGGTGGAAAACCATGAATATTTAGCCTGCAAAACAGCCTTAGAAATGGACAAGAAACTGACAGAATTAAGAGAAAAATGGACCCATGATCCTGAAATGCCGGAATTAGTGTATAATCTCCGCCATCGTGTTGGGTTGAACTCCGGTCCAATGGTTACGGGAAATATTGGGTCAGAGATGCGTATGAATTATACGATGATGGGTGATACGGTAAACTTGGCTTCGAGATTGGAAGCTTCTTCAAAACAATACGGTGTTTATATTCAGGCTGCTGAAAATATTTATGAAAAAGTAAAAGATCAGTTTGAATGGCGATCGTTGGATTATGTTACCGTTAAGGGGAAAAAATTACCTGTGCACGTTTATGAACTGTTAGCTGAAAAAGGCGAATTAGATAACAATACTGCTGAACTGGTCGCGTTGTTTCATAAAGGTCTTGGACTCTATAATGATCAGAATTGGAGCAATGCATTGGAAAAATTTGAAGCATCCGCTAAGCTTGAAGATGAATTTCCGACTCGCCCAACAACTCCAAGTAAAGTGTATATTTTCCGATGTAAACATTTTATGGAAAATCCGCCAGAAAAAGATTGGAATGGCGTTTGGAAATTGACAGCAAAATAGTGTGATTAATATCACAGAGGTTCTCGTATTATTTAGTTAATATACAAATCAATGAGGCGTAAGGGTTGTACAAATATCCTCTTAATAAATATTATACATGTTTGAGCACCATTTTATTATTAATCTGGTCTTGTAGTGCTATTGTTTCTGATATAGAAAATTTATTTGATCCAAAAGACCCTAATTACGCTGCACCTTCCACCTCTATTGTTTCCGGTCCTTTGGATGGTGACATTGTTGATTCAAACGAAGTGGTTTTCACTTTTCGTCATTCGAACAGTCTGTACTGGCCGGATTCATCAAATGCATTGACGCGAATACCCCACAAAATATTGTATTCATTCCGGGTAGATTCTAAAAATTGGTCTACGAGGTTTTCAGGGGATGATATTATGAAAAAAAACCTTCCATTCTGGAAATACGATTCGTTAACCGGGAACCATAGACTAACATTAACAAATTTGGAGGATAAAGATTATACAGTAGAAATAAGAAGTCATTATCCGACAGATATTGATGAGAGGGGCTGGCCAAGAATAGAATTCAATGTAAACGTGGAAGAAGGTACCGAATTATTTATTTCTCCAGGCCATGCATATATTGATTCCGGTAAAACCTTTTTCGTTTATCTGAGACTAAACGATGTGGTTGATTTTATGGGTACTCATATTGAATTAACATATAACCCAAATGATTTGAAGTTGGAAAATTATGCGTTGGAAGACGATTCCACAGATTTTCTACTTCAAAGTATCGGTTATATTATATCATTTATCGAATCTGATGATCAAAAAGGAAAATTTACAATGGATCTGGGATTGGCAGGAGGAAATGTTACGGGCGTGACCGGTTCGGGAACGTTAATAAGATTTGTGTTTACCCATCAAGGACCCATTCAGGATTCAATCATTAAACTGAAGGAATCGTGTACAGTCCGGGATATTTACAATAATTCGGTTTTACAACGAGTGCAGTCCGGAATCATAACTGTATGGAAATAATTAATCAATTCAACAGAGGTGTTGTCATGAGAAAGAACTTTGCAACCATATTAACAATTTTATCCGTCTCATTTGCTGCGCAGATAACTGTGGACGGGAATGCGTATTTAGAAAATCAGCAGGATCATTCTTCAATAAGAGTGCAGTTTACAGCAATATCACCTAGCGCAGCTACGGATTCCACAACAACAAGTTCAGATGGTGGATATACAATTACTTTGGAAGTAGGCATTTATAACGTAGAGTTTTCCAAAGACAATTATCTTCCTCAATATATCAGCAATCTTTACATAACTGAGAGCACAACATTATCCGATGTGACACTTCAATCGGGCACTATTGTTGATATTTCTGATACACTTTCCGGCACACTCACTTCCGATCATATTTACAGAGTTACAGGTGATTTGATTGTTCCACAGGATTCAACACTGACTATAAACCCAGGAGTTAGAATCATGTTCGCCGGCGATTACAACCTCAGCTGCTATGGTCCCGTTACTGCAATTGGAACGGAGCAGGATTCGATCTATTTTACCTCTGCCATGTCTCCACCCGCTGCCGGAGATTGGGGAGGAGTGTATGTCCAATATAATAATAATGATTCAACCAATATTGCCAATCAGTTTGATTATTGTGTATTCAGTTATGGTCGTGGAAATAACGGTCAATTGGAAATCAGTTCATCGTTGGTGTCAATCAACCATTCATCTTTCCGAACGAGTAGTCGGGGTGATCTGTATCTATCTTATTCTTATGGAATTGTTAACAATTCCAATTTTTCCGGGGGAAGTAGTAATTATTGGAATATTAATAATAATCGTTCTGAAGTCTATTATAGAGATATATTGTTAACAGATTTCGATGACGCCTTTTATGTTAGTAACTTCTCAGAGGTAGAACTTAAAACATCCTCTTTTTTAAATGGTAATCGACGTGCATTATATACCAGTGGTTGGGCGACGGCTACAGTTGATTCCTGCACGTTTAATAATATACAAAACGATTGGACAGTACAATTTCATGATGTCTCATTAATTACTTTTACAAATAACGTTCTGGAGGATGTTAATTCGCATAACGTTCTGGGTGTCTGGAGTGACGCGCATGTAGACATTTTGAATAACTATATTGAGGGATTACTTTATTATTCCGGTTATAATAATAATTCTCGGAATCAGACACACCGACCCCAGATTAGTAATAATATTATTGTGAGGCATCCACAAGACTGCTGCTACGAAGGTTTACAAATTGAATATAACAATAGACTGATTGAAGCGCACCATAACACAATCGTTGGTTTTTCAAACGGATATCGGGGAATTTACCTTTATAATAATGATTCCCTATCAATACATAGCAATATTGTATTTGGAAATAGTAACGGAATCAACTCAAATAATAATGGCTACCTGGATATATCGTACAATTCCTTTTACGCAAATAATAATCTGACCCAAGATGACGATTTTCCCCAGGGATTTGGTGACATCATCGCTACAAACAGTAACGGTGATCCGGCAGATATATATTCTAATATTTTTCTGGATCCACAGTTTGAGAATTATATCGATTATGAATTAATGGTATCTTCACCTGCCATTAATGCCGGCAGTCCGGATTATCTGGATGTGGATGGAACTGTCTCCGATATGGGCGCCAAACCGTTTTATTTTCCATTTTTAATAGATCATACGCCACTTAGCTCCACCACCAGCGATACTGTAGGGCCTTACTCAGTAAGCACTACTGTTACGCCATTATTGAATCAATCTATTTCGTCTACATTATTTTATCAGGTTACCCCGGATGGCTTTTATGCTGATAATGGAAACAATACTGCTTTAGACTTTGACGGTATTAATTCCGGTGATCGTGTGGAAATTCCCCACAATAACAGTTATTATTTTGGAAACACAATTACAGTAGAAACTTGGATTAAACCCAATTCGACCGGGAATACATACATTATCTCAAATCGTGCAAATAACGGAACGGAAGGTTTTTTACTCACTTATGATAGTTGGGATCGCAGAATCCGGTGGCATATTTGGACCAACACAGGTAGCAGCAGCTGGGATGGGAACACCCAGTTGAATGTTGGTCAGTGGTATCATGTTGCGGCCACTTACGATGGAAATGTTGCAAAATTGTACATCAATGGAGTACAGGATGGAAATTGGAATTGGCAGAATACTGGTACGATCAATTATTCACCGGACGGACTGACAGTTGGTTATCGCCGGCATCACGGCCAAGAATTTAACGGATCAATTGACGATGTAAGGATTTGGAATACTGCCAGGACATCTGGTAAAATTTTATCAAATATGAACCGAGAGCTTTTTGGTACTGAAACCGGGCTCGTCGGATACTGGCGCTTCAATGAAGGTTCTGGTACAATAGCAACTGATTATTCGAATAATCAAAACAATGGCAATATCATAAACGCCTCATATACTCCTTACGCACCCAATTTACTCCCGGCAGAAGGATTTGTTGAATCTGATTGGACTTCAGTGATCATGACCAATACAACAGGTAATTACTATTCCGGTGACATACCCGGACAATCATTATTCAACAGCGTAGATTATTTTATTGAAATTACTGACGGATCAGATACACTAACATCACCTTATTACGTACCATATGAATATCATCGTTTCAACGTCAGTTTGTTTGAATCTTTAGTTGATTTTAACGCTGTTTCCCAAAATGACGGAGCCATTGCATTGACCTGGGGAACCCCTGTACCAATTGGCAGTACCTTATTGGGTTACAATCTATATTATAGTACTGATCCTGATGTGGAAATTTCAACTGAAAACCAGCTATCATCTTTCTTCTCAGGAGAAAATAGTTATACTCATGATGGTTTGGAGGAAGGAATATTATATTACTACAAAGTAACCGGTATTTTTGACGATGGAAACAGCAGCGAATTAGTCATCGCTGATGAGGAATCTGCCATTTCTGATAACAGTATGATTGTCGCTGCCTATGGAATAGTACAGGTAGAAGATGCGACGGATCATTCCGGTGTAAAAATTGTATTTCGTCCAGAAACTTCCTCAGGTGAATTAGATAGTGTTTTAACAGATAGTACAGGTTTCTTTGACATTGTATTACCCATTTCTATTTATTCTGTTGATATTACAAAAGAGGGTTGCGTACCCGTCCACCTGCCTTCTGTTTTCCTCAGTAATAATTACGATTTTGGGACGATTCAATTAATCGCCCGCGATGTAGTGGAAATATCAGGTTCAATATCCGGGACATTAGCATCAAATAAATATTACTTAGTGACAGGGAATTTGTCCATTTCAAGTAATGATACTCTCTGGATCGAACCGGGAGTTATTATTGCTTTTGAGGATTATTATCGAATTGATGCCCAAGGACCAATATTTGCTTTTGGGGCGGAAGAAGATTCCATCATCTTTACATCCCATTCAAGCCAGCCAAGTCCCGGCGATTGGGAATATGTGCATCTTTATACCAATGCCAAAGGTTCAAGATTTGATTATTGCGTATTTGAAAATGGAGACGGCTGGAGTGAATGGGTCGCCAGTGGCGTCATACGCATCAACCACGTATCGGATGTTCATTTTAATCATTGCCGATTCAGTCATAATCGTCGGGGAGCTATAGCCTTTTATGGGAGTTATAGAAATTATTCGGTACAAAATTCCATTTTTTCATATAACTACCAAGACCAAAACCAAGATGGAGGCGTTGTGAATGTGAGGCTATGGAGTCAAGGTGGAGATGTAATTATATCAGACAATACTTTCTATCAAAACTATGGTAATGATATAGCAGCTTACGAATGTGTTGGGTTAACCATATCAAATAATTCTTTCTATTCAGATTATAATAATTATGATAATCAGGCAATGTATCTGCGTGTAATCAAGCCTTTGATTATTACCGGAAACACACTAACAGGTTGTAACTATATCGGAATTCATCACGACTGTTTTGGAATTATTAAAAACAACTCAATCCAACACAATGTGCACTATACACATGGTATTTATGTTAATCAGAGTACAATGGAAATTATCTCAAACAAAATTGTGAATTGTCGTGATGGGATTTACTACCAGAACAGCAGGAATTTTTCCGAAAACGATTCTTATGAACATAAGATAAGCTATAACACGATTTACGATACATATGAAAACAGCTTGGAAATAAGAGATAATAGTAATGATTTAGAAATCAGCAGCAATACGATGGTCAATGCTGACCAGGACAATAACAATGGCTCTGATGGAGCAGCCGTATACCTGTACAATAATAGCGGTGATATTTTCCTGCATAGTAACGTTGTTACGGATAGCCGCTATGGTAGTTATGTCGAAAATAATGCGGGATCAATTGATATTAATAACAATAATTTTTGGAATAATGAAAATTTGTTATCAGGTTCTGGATATCCGACGGATATGGGGACTGTAAACAACGAGAATATCAACGGGGATCCATCCGATATTTATTCCAATATTTATCTCGATCCGCAGTTCGTGGAAGCGGACAGTAATGATTATTCTCTTTTGGGTACATCTCCATTAATTGATGCGGGATATATTATATACGCTGATCCTGATGGTTCAATTCTAGATATGGGCGCTCATTATTACGACCACGGAAATCCACATGACCTCGCTATAATCGATGGAAATGATCAAGAAGTTACTTTGGAATGGTCGGCGGTGAATCGAGATTCATTAACGGGTTATAATGTGTATTTCAAATTAGCGACCGAAACGGATTATTCTTTTAGTCAATTAACAACAGATACGACAGCATCTGTGTCAAGCCTGACGAACAATCTGGATTACAAATTTGTTGTTACATCTGTTTATCCAAATTCCGAAAGTATCCATTCTGTCGCCGCTACCGGGCGGCCCGGTCTGGCAGAAATTAGTGTAAATCCACTTTATCTGATTCAAGATGCGGTTTCGACCGATACCGTAGACTTCAATTACACTATAATTAATTCCGGTACGAAAGATCTCATATTTAATTTACAAAGCAATTCAACGCCGTTTACAAAACCAGATAATGTTGATTGGAGTTTACCGGAGAACCAGGACCGCATTACAGATAATATATGGGTTACACGATCAAATAGTAACGGATTGTTCAATGCCGCAACCCAGGGTAGTTGGAATGGCTGTGGGCCCGATGGAACTCAGTGGGCCTGGGGGCCAACCGAGGATGCAGCTGCTTCTGATTATAAATGCTGGAGGGATGCCGTATACGATAGCCCTTATGGCGGCCCCAAATATGCTTTAGTTGATGATCATGTAATGTCCCTTTACCTGATTGAAGACGATCTATATTTTGATGTTATATGGCACAGCTGGACCAGTAATAATACTGGTGGCGGTTTTTCGTATACAAGACGGGATTTATTCGTATCTGACGATCGGTTTAATGTAGTAAACGGTACGATGCTTCCAAACGATAGCTTGAACATTTTATTTCAAGTACCTCCTCCTGATCCTGGTGTATATGTTACTTCAATACCCTTTTCAACAAATGATAAATCTGATCCTTACATTGAACTTCCATTATTATTGATGACGGACTACACTTTTATTCCTGCTTTACAGTTTTCTCCGGTTGTAGAAACAGGCGATCCGTTTTATTTTGTAATGAATGATGGCAATATTGATGGAGATGATTTTCAGGCAGGTGATGAGATAGCTATTTTTGATGGAGACTCTTGTGTGGGAGCAGGAATATTTAATAATAATTATCCATTTGTTATTAAATGTTACGGATTCATTGAATCAAATCCGTATACGATCAAAATATGGGATAACGGCCAATTCCGGTATGGTACCGGTGAAATAACGGATTTAATAATTGGTGATGGGACATTTACTGCAAGCGGCTTTAATGAAGGCTCTATCAATGGAACTGTTTATTCAATAAATAATATTGATATAACGGCTAATCAGTTCAACCTTGTTTCATTGAATATGTTTCCGCAAGATCAAGATGCAGGTGCCGTCTTTGGAAATATTGATGGTTTAAAAATTGTTTATGATGATCATGGCGGTGCATTTATTCCCGATTACTCCATTAATACGATTGGGTCTGTTAATTTAACAGAAGGCTATTACTTATTTTTTGATTCAACAAATGGTGAATTGAATTATCCGGGCTTGGATATTGATAATTCCAACTGGACACTAACGATAAATTCCAATCGTTGGAATTACATTAGTTATTTACCTGAGACCGCTTCGGATACTTCAGTTTTTTCTGAAATACACGATTCAATTGATATCATAATAAGTGATGATGGCGGTTCTTGGATTCCGTCAATGGATGTTAATACGATTGGAAATTTTGAACCCGGCAGGGGATATAAGATTTTCTTATCGGGAAATACTGATCTGAACTTTACGTATCCTACTGTAACTCGTGTTTTGTCAAAGATACTAGCCAATGAGATTCCAGTAGTGAAACATTTTAAATACTACCGAACCGGTTTACCTTATACCATTGCAATTCAATCAGCTGATTTTGAGGGAAGAAAACTCCAACATGGGGATGAAATTGGCATTTTCGATGACGAATTATGCGTTGGAGCAGGTGTTTTTATCGATGACTGGCCCCTTGCAATTACGGCTTGGGCCGGTGATGAAAATGTCGAAGTTCAGGGTTACACGAAGAATAAACCAATTGAATTAAAGCTGTTTTCAACAAAATATGAAACGGATTACCCGCTTTTTGCTGAATTCCTTAGTGAAGAAGAGACTCATTTTGAAGGGGCGAATTATTCTATTGTTCAGCGAGCATCGACGGGTGGAAATGTTTTGCCGAATGCTTATGCTTTGGGAAATAATTATCCCAACCCGTTCAACCCAACAACGATTATTCCCTATCAGCTTCCTGAAGATGCTCATGTTCGCATAGTTGTATATAATATGCTCGGACAAGAAATAGTAACGATACTGGATGAATTTCAATTGGCTAATTTCCATAGAGCGAGTTGGAAAGGAAAAGATGCCCGGGGGAAACCGGTTCCCAGCGGTGTCTATATTTATCGGCTGGAAACACCCGCTTATCATAAAAGCAAGAAACTACTTCTGTTAAAATAACAGGGGACCCCATTGAAATCTGTATTAATAACTGCATTAATGGTCATGAATTGGACAGCACATCCTCAAAGTCACTTTGTGCCGGTCGATTCAACCGGGCTGCCGTACCAAGTGATTATCTTGGCTGACAGTGGAAATGGTTATCGGCTTCAATCCGGTGATGAAATCGGTTTATTTGCAGATACTCTATGTGTTGGCGCTGACACCTATACCGGGCCCGGCAATTTTACTGTGACTGCCTGGGAAGGTTCTGATCAATACGACCTCCCCGGTTTTGATAATGGTGATTCAATCCGTATTTTTATCTGGACAGATATAGGCAATGGTCTTGATGAATATGAATTGATCCCTGCTTATACAACCGGAAACGGTACGTTTGGATATAGTTCTTTCTCTGCATGTAATGTTACATTAGCAGTTCCGGTATTAGAAGTAACTGAAACAGAAAATGACTTTGGAACGGTGCCGATTGGTGAAGAATCGGACGGATGGACATTTACCATAAAGAATTCAGGGCTGGCACCTATGACATTTGGACTATCTCTCAGGGAAAATTCGGTTTTTACATTATCCTATTACACAATTTCCTCATTAATTCCCAAAGATTCCTTGCAGGTTAGCGTTCATTTTGTTCCTTTTGAATCAGGCGTATTTATGGATACAATATTTCTCACTAGTACAGACCCAGTAAACGGTACTGCGGAAATTATCCTTCATGGAACAGGTGAAGATACTTCCACCATATCAGTAGTATTAGATAACATTCCTCTTTCATTTGAGTTAAAACAAAATTTCCCGAATCCATTCAATTCCAATACGCAAATATATTTTGGCCTATCGTATGCATCTCCCGTTGAGATGGGAGTTTACGATATTCAGGGTGACCGTATTCGTACTCTTGTGCAAAATAATATTGAAGCTGGGTTTCACACCATAACCTGGAATGGCCGTAATGATGCCGGTCAGTCTGTGAGCAGCGGATTATATTTTTACCTGTTACGTGCCGGACGATTTACTGAAGCGAGAAAGATGGTGTTAATCAAATGATATTAGCATTTACAAAAAATCAAAAAACCTTTCAAAGGTTTCTGTAGAGGAACTTTAAATGCTATGTAGAATAAATTATTCTTTTACTTTGATAATAGTTTTCGTCCTTATTTCGGGACTCAATTTTTTGGAGGGCGGATGGCAATATCGAAAAGAAATCACCATCAATTCAACTGGAGCAGAACTGACGGATTACCAAGTAGTATTAACTTTAACGCCGACTAATTTCAATTATGAAAACGCAGATGGAGCCGATGGGCATGATATAAGGTTTTCAACAGATTCAACTGGTAATGTTGGTCAGGATATTCATTATTGGATTGAAGAATGGCTCGAGAATGATACAAGCAAAATTTGGTTAAAAATTCCTTCCATTCCGGCATGGGGTAATGAAATTATTTATATGTTCTATGGAAACACCAGTGCTGCAACAGCTAGTAATGGAGATTCAACCTTTTTTGTATATGAAAATTTTGATAGTGATGATAATGAATGGATGGAATACGATCCAGATGGCGTTATTACGTTGGATTATAGTAATGATCAAAGACTTGAATACACTAATTGGCATAGATATAATCCAGGCGGTGTCTATAAAGCTTATGCTCCACCGGAAAGTTTCATTCTCGAATACGATTTTAATATGGAGAGCGGCGGGGGGAATCGGTGTAGCGTAGGTCCAATGATCGGTGATTCTTTAGGCTCATGGGGTGATCAACAAAATGCTGTCTACTTATCTTATTGGAGGGGATCAGGAAGAGCACGTATCATGTTATATAATCGAGCAGGCGGAGTATCTAATCTGATAGGGGAAATATTTATGAGTGAGGGTACGAGCTATTACCCCCAACTGCACTATATTCAAGCAGGAGATAGTACTTTCTGTCAATTAAGTATCTTTTCTGATGCTAACCGTACAACTCATATTTCAGGAAGTCCGGTTAGTAATAATATATATTTGCCGAATCCTGGTTTTAAATACTTTTTCCCAGCCGTGAATCATGGTTGGAACATCCCAACATCAGAAACGGAATTTACAACAGGATGGATGGACAATTACCGATTACGTACCTATGCAACCACCAACCCAACTATAGCTATTAACATTGCAGAGTTAAATGGAAATTGGGCATTACTAGATATTCCATCTGCTCCAACCAACCTCACTGCTGCACCGGGCAATTCTCAAATTACCCTAACCTGGACAGCAAATAGTGAAAGCGATCTGGCATCATATCTGGTTTATGGAGACACCAGCTCCAGTCCAACCACCTTACTTTCAACAATTCCCGCAGGCACTGAAACCTACACTCATACCGGTCTTACCAACGGAACCACCTATTATTACCGGTTATTTGCCGTGGACGATTCAGGGAATGAGAGTAATGAGTCAGAAGTCGTGAGCGCTGCACCGCGGGAAATTAGACCTTTACATTTTGTTCAGGTTGAGCCTACCGGTTTACCCTACAATATTGTGATTGATTCTGTTTCATTAACAGGATTTGAATTTTCATTGGATGATACGCTGGGGGTTTTTGATGATACTCTTTGCGTAGGACTTGCTCCGGTTTCTCAAAATTTTATAAACGGACAGAAGATGAACCTGGTAACATGGGAGAGCGGCACTGATTATAATTTGCCCGGGTTTACAAAAGGAAATTCAATTCGAATTGCAGTATTATCCCATTATTTTGGTGAAAGGGAAGTATTCGATCCTATCCCAAATTATATTATC
Source organism: uncultured bacterium (assembly GCA_964491015.1). Classification (GTDB taxonomy): domain Bacteria; phylum Fidelibacterota; class Marinisomatia; order Marinisomatales; family TCS55; genus JADFRD01. The sequence continues at coordinate 21,572 of CAZBEY010000009.1, forward strand.
GGGGATGGGACATTTGGTTTTGGAAGTTACTCATCACTAGATATAGGAATAGACGTTGATGATGTGCCCATCTTTGATGCAAATTTTTCAAATGTGTCATTTGGTGCGGTTCCAATTTATGAAACAGCCACAGAAACAATATTGATTTCAAATAACGGTACTCGAAATATGATTATTAGAGATATTATTTCTAATCATTCCGTTTTTTCCACAGAAAATTATTATGGCTCAATCATTCTTCCTGGTGAGAGTTTATCGATACAATTACATTTTTCACCATCAAGTGTAGGGTCTTTCACCGGTGAACTGTCGATATTCTATAATAATCCTGAGAATTCCCCTCAACGAATGGGGCTAACAGGGATTGCGACACAAACATTAGCCCCCCAAATGACAGGGTATTCCAATACGATTAACATGGGAGAAATCACTGCCGGGGATACGGTTTTATTGGACTGGTTTGTACAAAATACCGGTAATGATACATTGAGAGTTTCGGATATATATACAAATGATTATCATTTTAATTCAGCATTGAGTGCTTTTCAGCTCGAACCGGGCGGGTTGATTTCCGTGCCTTTAGAATTTGTTCCTGACGGAAGGGGTTTATATTCAACAACTATGTATTTTTCCCATAATGCTCCAAATGTTAACCAGAATTGGATTGATCTTTCCGGGGTAGGTTACGATGGATATTTTAAAATGGTTCAGCCAACAGGCCTTCCCTATACAATCATTGTGGATTCCGTTTCAGTGGATCACATGGGTTTAAATTATGGAGAAGAAATCGGTGTATTTGCTGGCCCTTTATGCGTTGGCGTCGGTGTTAAAGGACTGGCAGGAAACATACAGATTGTTGCTTGGCAGAAAGATGAAAATTATAATTTACCCGGTTTTTCATCTGGTGATTCAATTTCGTATAAATTTTGGGGTTATCGGTATGATGAAAATAGAGAAGTTGATTTAATATCGGATTATGATGCAGGGGATGGATATTTCAGTTACGACCCCTTATCGGTTGTGATCTTATCCGGCTTAACCGGTTTTTCCTCTTCAATAAAAACATCTGTTGAAAAAATTGTATTTGGAACATCACTCGTCAATAATAATATTTCACAAAGTATAGGTATTTCCAATGAGGGGAATGCTAATTTGAATATCAGCGATATACAATTTAGCTCAAATGTATTTTTTACAAATCGTTCATCTTTATCAATGCCTCCGGACTCTACAGATATTTTGGAATTATTTTTCCAACCTGTCGAACCAGTTAATTATACAGAATCGATGGAGATTTATTACAATGATCCTTTGAATTCTCCTCTCAAAATTAATCTAGAAGGACTGGGTTTACCATTTCAACAAAGTCAATTAAAACTTCCTTCGCCGAATTTAACATTTGATCCTACAATTGTGGGGGATTCCCTTACATCGGCTATTTTTGTAAAAAACGATGGAAATTTACCTTTATACATCAATTCAATTGTATCAACTTTGTCAGATTTTGACGTTGAATTTTCCCCTGTTAATATCAGTTCAGGTTCAATAGGGACTTTTCCTGTAACGTTTATTCCTTCATCTAAGGGAATGAGGACAGCAAAGTTCCGGATTACTTCGGATAATGCCGGAAACGGCTCAAACCATTACGTTTATGCGCAAGGGGTTGGGTATGATGGATTTTTTCAGCCTGTTCCTCCAACCGGTTTACCTTATCATATTATTATTGATAGTCTTTCAACATTCAACCAATCACAGCTTGAAATAGGAGATGAAGTAGGCGTTTTTGATAATGAGATTTGCGTTGGTGTTGGTATCGTCAGAAATGGGCAAGGGATAATGGACAGTCAAGCATCAATCAGTTTCGATGGAAATGCTGGATCTCAAGATTATGTAGAGACGACTATTAATGGATTTGATACAAATATTGGCAGTATTGAACTTTGGGTAAAAATAATGGATGTTCCTACTGGAGATATTCCATTAATATCCATTACACAAAATGATAATTGGGACCCACAGGCATTTCACCTCATGTTCCGATCAGGGGGTACGATTCACCATCATACTTACAATAACGGATGGACAGGAGAATGGAATATTGATAATCAGTGGCAGAATAATACCTGGCACCACCTTGCTTTAACGTGGAATACAAGCAATAGAAAAATCTATTTGGATGGAAATTTGGTTGGTGAAGATAATAATTACGTACAACCGATCTTTGATACATCAACTTATAAAATGAGAATGGGAGATAATCCGGATGGAAGTTTTTTAAATGGAAATTTGGATGATATCCGTTTATGGGTGATTGAATTATCCCAAGATGAAATTCAAAACAGGATGAGTATAAGTTTAACAGGTCAGGAAAATGGTTTAGTTGGATATTGGCCAATCACATCATCTGAAACAACAATCGTTAATGATTTCTCCAGACATAATAATAATGGAACCCTATTTGGCGATGTCCAAATTTCACAGGACGTCCCACCGATAACTTCATCGCCCGGGAAATTTCCCCAACTGCAGATTACAACGTGGGAGAAAGATGAAACCTATGGATTACCGGGTTTTACAGTGGGTGATTCCATGCTTTTTCTTGTGAGAAGTCAATTCAATATTGGTGAAGATTCTATCCCAAATATATATTTAGCTGATCCTGATTATAGTTCTGGCGATGGATATTTTGGTACAGGTAAGCTGTCTGCTTCGCATCTTTTTGTTACCGATAAAGAATATTCAAAAAATATCGGTTTATCCGAAACGTCATTAGATATTGGAGAAGTTCAAATTGACTCTGTGAGTACTAAATTTATTTCAATTTATAATTATGGAAACTTTCCATTGTCGGTAATTCATATTAAAAACAATCATCCCTCTTTTACAATATCGGATAGTTCATTTGTATTATCGTCAAATGATTCCGCGATGTTAGAAATTAGTTTTCATGCAACACGTATTAAGACTGAGCTAGATACGATAGCAATAAAAAACAACGATCTTGATTTAGAGGATCAATTGAAATTCATCTATCTTTCAGCAACCGGGATCGATACATTAGGTCCCCACTCACCGTCTGATTTGGTTGCGGTTTCCATATCAAAAGCCATTACTTTGAATTGGAAGAGCAGTACAGATAAAGACATGGATAAATATTTGATTCATCGGGGGATCGAATCAGTTTCAGATTCGGTCGTTGCAGAAGTTTATTTCCCTGACACAACATTTACAGATTATGATGCAATCCAAAATGTCGAATATTATTATTATTTAACACCGGTTGATACACTAAATAACAAAGGGAAATCATCTGCTATTGTTAGTGCCATTCCACATCTTCGTCATATAGTGCTGTCAGATGATAATCTGGATTTTGGGAGTATTCAGGTTGATTCCTCAACGACGTTGACGTTTACAATTCGGAGCTGGGGAAATCAATCATTGAATATATTAAATATGGATTTTATTGGTGATGAATTTACCATCAGTGATACGACTGCCAACTTGAGCTCTGTAGATACTATAACGCTTACGATAACCCTAAAACCAAAACGTCCAAAAGCAATCATAGATACACTTTTCATTTACAACGATGATGTTGATTTAGAGGATCAGGTAAAAAAGATATCGCTTACCGGTATGGGCATTGACACAATTCCACCCATGCTGCCGACGAGTGTTGCATCCATTACAACTCCTAGACAGATTACAATTGAATGGGCAAGTAATCATGAACGCGATTTGGAGAAATATTTAATCCACAGAGGAATTGATGTACCGGACAGTTCAGTTATTGCTGAGGTTTTTTCTCCGGATACTATCTTTGTCGATATGGATGTGTACAGAGATGTAATCTATTATTATTATGTGACGGCAATAGATAGTGTTGGAAATATAAGTGCACCCTCTGACACTATCATGGCACTTGCGGTGAATAGTCCTCCGGAATTGACATCCGTAAATGATTTGTCGCAGGAAGTGCACGGAAATATTCAATTGCAGTTTTTGGTCGAAGATGTGGAAAATGATACTATTGTATATGGATTCTATTTTTCAACTGATAGTATTAATTGGATTATCCCAACGCTTACTGATATATCAGACACCAACACAGTCTCCATCATCGATACGTTGGAATTCACCTGGATCAGCGAAGAAGATTTAGGTAAAACTGACGTCCAAAATGTTTATTTTAAAATAGAGGCCTATGATTTTTATGATACAACCTTATTTATCAGCGATCGAATGTCCATTGATAATTACGTGGGAATACTTTCCATCAGCACATTTCAGAAATCGGAGGAGTATTCAAATATTATCAATTTTCCTTATGCTATCATTGATACGACGAATGATCATTATAATTTACTGTTATCCTATTCGGTCGATGAAGGATATTCATGGGAAGATTCTGATTCATGGACTATTTTGGACTCGACCATGTATGAGGATACGTTAAAATGGAATTCTTTAAACGATTTACTCAATTATGACGGTGAAATAAAAATTTCAATTTCATTGAATGATGGCTGGCAGAATGGAGTTGGCGATACAATAAGCCTGTTCTTGGATAATCAATTCTTACCCAATATTGTCAATGTTGAATTAGCGAATTATTGTTTTGACCCTATTAGATTTGCATTTAATAAAGAAATTAATTTTGAATCCCTCCAGGAAGGATTCTTATTATCATCAAGACATGGAAATTATGAAAGCTACCAATTGGATTATGATATGAGCTCCTATATCGTTACTATTCAAAACGCAAGCGGATGGTTTGCAGGAGACTCACTTGAGATTGAGTTGACCCCCCATATTACAGACAGTTATGGAAATCCTTTCGATGGCAATGGGAATGATGACCCCGATAGCACCGGTGATAGTTTACAGTTTACTATTCCAATTAATTTGCTTGGTGACTTCGATGATTCTGATGGAGTCAATTTTACTGATTTATTAACTTTTCAGCAATTATGGCTGTCTGATTCATTAGAGATAAGAGACGAAGTCGGCCCGGCTGTAGGCATACCCCCATATTACCAGTTTTTACCGGATAATAAGTTTGATTTTGAAGATTTAATGATATTCGTACAAATGTGGAATTGGACCGCAGGGTTTGAATATGGAGGTGGAAACAGCCTTGCAAAGACGATCCGGTCTACCAACGAAAGTTTGACGCTGAATACTGACTATACAGATCGGGAGAACGGGCAGAAGCATTTGAAAATCAGTTTAAATGTACCGGATTTCATTACCGTTGGCGCCATGGAATTCAAAGTTCAATATGATACATCAGATGTAAAATTTCTTAACACATCGTCGAGCAATGATAATTCCTGGGTGATTTTAAGCCATGATGATGTTAATAATGGACGATTGACAGTTAATATGGCGGATTTGAAAAAAGAAGTTCGCACGATAAGAGGTAGTCCACTAACTTTGAGTTTTATGGGACTAAAAAACATAGAATCAGATATAATTTGGCAGGCAGATATTCGAAATAGAAAAGGCGGCATTAAAGAAATTTCATCTGGAAATTATAAATTTAATACCTTTGCACCGGTACCGGAAGTATATGCATTACACCAGAATTACCCAAATCCTTTTAATCCAGCGACGACCATTCGTTATGATCTCCCTGAAGAGACGCAGGTTTATCTGGTTATTTACAATTTGCTCGGGCAGGAAGTTATTAAACTGGTAAACGAGACTAAAACCGCCGGTTTCTATCGCATTACTTGGGACAGTAAAAATGCCTACGGAAAAATAGTGAGTCCGGGAATATACTTTTATCTTTTAAAAACAAATACTTATTCATCTGCCAGAAAATTGATTTTGCTTAAATAATTATATTTAATATTTCAATAAGTTATTAACCTGATCGTTCATAATAATTAAATCCAGTCTCATTTATAAACCATTTCAGACATCATTATTAGTCAGTAATTTTGTAGTCTATTATGACTGGAAATCGCGGAAAAATCCTTTGGGTCGATGATGAAATCGACCATTTAAAACCCCACATTCTCTTTTTAGAAGATAAAGGGTATCAATTAACTACGTTGACAAATGGCTCTGATGCTATTATCGTTGTGGGTCAAGAATCCTTCGATCTGGTACTTTTGGATCATTTTATGCCGGGCATGGACGGCATGAGAACGCTAAGGGAGATCAAAGAAATAAAACCGGCACTGCCGATTATTTTCATTACAAAGAGCGAAGAAGAAGATCTCATGGATGAAGCCATTTCCGAAAAAGTCATTCAATTTCTGATTAAACCCGTAAATCCGACTCAAATCTTTATGGCATGTAAACAGGTTCTAGAACAATCGAAAATCAGGGAAGAAAAGGCAACAAGCGGTTATTTAAAGGAATTTCAAAAAATCCAGTTTCAGCTTCAAGAAGAACAGAACGCAGATGAATGGTGGGACATATATACACGATTAGTAAAATGGCAATTAGAATTTGATGAACATCCGGATATTAGTTTAAATGACATCCTTGAAGAACAGATTCAATCAGCCAATAATGAGTTTGTTAAATTCATTGAATCCAATTATAAAAAATGGTTATGGAACGAAAGTAGGCCTGCGCTGTCTAATGATGTTTTTGGTCGTTTTATAAAGCCGGAAATCAATAACGATACAAAAACATGCCTACTGGTAATCGATGCACTGCGTTACGACCAATTTATGGTCATTCAAGATTTTCTTAATCCCTATTACGATATAAAAATTGATTATCATTTTTCACTATTACCAACAGCAACACCCTTCAGCCGGAATGCAATATTCTCCGGATTATTCCCCAATGAATTTGTCAAAAAATTCCCAGAACAGCTTGAGGATATGCACCGCCAGGAAAAGTCGGTTAATCAGCATGAAGAAAAAATGTTGAGGACAATTCTAAATAAAAGCGGTTACAACAATAAACGTATGCGGTATGAAAAAATTCATACGGCGGAATATGGTAAGAGATTCCATTCACATTTTTCTGAAATTAAAAATGTGGATGTTCTCGGTATTGTGGTCAATTTTGTTGATATGTTAGCACACTATCGAGCTGAATCGGATATTTTAATGGAAATGCTACCCAATGAATCAGGTTATCGAGCTGCAATCAAAACTTGGTTTGAACATTCATGGTTATTTGCATTATTACGTGATTTAAGTAAAAATGGATTCACTGTTATTATGACAAGCGACCATGGGAGCGCATTAGTCAGTAGAGGTGTTTTAGTCGGAGCAGATAAAGAGTCGTCTAGCGGAGTACGTTATAAAATTGGCCGAAATTTAAATACGAATAAAAAACATGCTCTTATCATCCGCCGCCCATCGGATTATCGATTGGTAGAACTCATGCATCAAACCACCTATTTAGTCGCAAAGGAAGATGTTTTTTTTCTTTATCCTAACCAACAGCATAAATATGAAGATCGTTTGAAAGGCAGCTTTCAGCATGGTGGTATTTCGTTGGAAGAAATGATGGTACCAGTTGTTACACTCAGAAGCAAATCGTAAAAGAAAACCATGTCCAAAATCAAAGTAAATTTAGATAACGTTAGCACAACTCAAACATTCGCACAAAAATTGGCATCACTAATTCCTGCGGGTACCGTCATAGCAATGACGGGGGAATTGGGGTCCGGAAAGACGACATTTACTCAAGGATTTGCAAAAGGATTAGGTGTTCAGGGTAATGTTGGGTCACCAACCTTCAAACTAATCAGTGAATATGAAGGAGCTGATTTAATATTATACCACGTAGATTGTTATCGGTTGGAAAATGAATCTGAATTCAAAAAAATTGGAGGCGAGAATTATCTTGATCCAATCGAAGGGATCACTATAATAGAATGGTCTGAGAATATTGCAAAAATTATTCCCGATGACTGTGTCAGATTGCATTTCGAACGAGTGAAAGATAACGACGATAAGAGGGAATTGACAATAGAAGGGTTGGGGTTTTGAATTTGTTGGCGGTTGAAACAGCAACAGATGTTTGCAGTATTGCCCTAATGGTAGATAACCGGATGGTTGCATTACTTGAAGATAATATTCCTCGACAGCACGCAAAAAAGCTGCCCATATTATTTCAAACTATCATAGATGAACAAAGCATTCATCTATCCGATTTGGATGGGATTGCAGTTTCCATCGGTCCGGGATCTTTCACAGGACTTCGAATTGGCTTAAGTTATAGTAAGGGATTGGCTTACAGCCATGATCTTCCTATAATTCCCGTTCCAACTTTGGAGGGAGTCGCAAGAGGATGTCGGAGTCAAAATAACTTTAATGTGCTTTTATTTTCTCATAGGGATTTGATTTATCATCAGAAGTTTAATTCAAAAAATACACCAATCAATAAAGCATCAATTTCAACATGGGATCAGTTGAAGGATGTCTTGGATAATGAAGACATTTTTCAAATTAATTGTGAAAAGTTTATGGATGGACATCGTATCGCTGCATCAGCAAAATATATTCTAAAATGTGCATGTGAGCATTATGATGAATGGGTTCAGATCGATCCGCAGAAATTAATACCAAATTACATTGCTCAATTTGAAATCAGTAAATAACATCGTTAGGCGAGCCGGAATCGATGACTTGGAAGACATTGTTAACATTGAAAACAGGGTTTTTAAAGAACCCTGGAATAGAGATCAACTTTCTTATGAATTAAGCCAGGTTTCAGGTAAAATTGTTAATGTTATCGAAGAAAAAGAGATTATCGGGTACATCATGATCCAAAAACTTCACGAGGAAGCACATATATTAAATATTGCTATTGATGTACGGTTTCAGTGCAGAGGTTATGGTAAAAAACTTCTAAAGTATTCTTTAGGTGAACTAGGTAAAGGAATAGATGTATTTTTAGAAGTGCGGGAATCCAATTTACAAGCCAGAAAATTATATAGTGATTTTAACTTCGAGGGTATTGATACCCGGGAGAGATATTATTCTGATGGAGAAAATGCGCTCGTTATGCATCGAAGGGTAGAGACACATGGCGTGGTTTAAACGAAAAGACGAAAAAATAAAGGAAACGACAAAGAAAACATTACCGGATGGTTTATGGGAAAAGTGTCCCTCCTGTAAAGATATCCTATACAAACCGGAATTAGAAAAAAACCATTCTGTTTGCCGTCATTGCGGATTTCATTTTAGAGTTAGTTCAAGATTGTATTTTAATATATTACTGGACTCCGGTTCTGCTACTGAATTATTTAGCGAATTAAATTCAGCAGATCCTTTAAAGTTCAAAGCACAAAAAAAATACACCGATCAGATAAAAACGGCTCAGGAAAAAACACAGCAAAAAGATGCTGTCATTTGTTACACAGGTTCTCTTAATGGAGACGGAATCGTTTTGGCTGTAATGAATTTTGGTTTTATTGGCGGAAGTATGGGATCGGTTGTTGGTGAAAAAGTATCCCGTGCCATTGATTATGCCCGCGATCATAAACTGCCGTTAATTATCATTTGTGCTTCAGGCGGAGCGCGTATGCAGGAAGGAGCGCTCTCACTCATGCAGTTGGCAAAGACCAGTTCCAGGCTGGCACGATTTTCAGATGACGGCGGATTGTATATCCCGGTTCTGACAGACCCAACTACCGGCGGCGTAACGGCAAGTTATGGAATGCTTGGTGATATTATTTTGGCTGAACCAGGCGCCTTAATCGGTTTTGCAGGTCCTCGAGTGATCAAGCAAACCATCGGTCAGGATTTACCAGAGGGTTTCCAACGAGCAGAATTCTTATTAGAAAAAGGGTTTGTTGATCATATCGTTACGCGGGAAGATATGAAAAATACTTTATCCAACTTGATTCAAATGTTAACATGAAGCATCCCAAAATACTTATTACCAATGACGATGGGATATATGCTTTAGGTATAAGAGCATTGTGGAGAGCAATGTCAGAGATTGGAAATGTTACCGTCATCGCACCGGATCGAGAACAATCTGCAGTTGGGCATGCCATCACTGTAAGCGATCCTTTACGAGTGAAAGAAGTGAAACGAGCGGATGGCTTTAGAGGTTTTGCAGTAGATGGAACACCTTCCGATTGTGTAAAAATCGGAATTCAAGCTCTTTTGAGCGAAAAACCGGACGTGGTCGTTTCCGGAATCAATCATGGGTCTAATACAGGAAATAATATTATCTATTCAGGCACCGTTTCTGCAGCCACAGAAGGAACGATGATGGATATCCCCTCCGTTGCTGTCAGTATTAATTCTTTTGAATATAGAGATTTTGGTGGCGCTCAGTCAGCGGCAAAAAAGGTGGTATTAAAAGTGCTGGAAAAAGGATTATCGAAGAAAACACTCCTAAATGTGAATGTGCCCGCAATTCCTGAAAAAGATATTAAGGGTTATAAAATTACTCAACAGGGGAATACAGCTTTTAAGGATAGTTTTGAAAAAAGAGAAGATCCTAGGGGAAATACCTATTATTGGATGACAGGGAAAATGATAGATCCTGATGGTGAGTTGTATTATGATCAAAAAGCTGTATCACAGGGATATGTAAGTATTACGCCCATTCATTATCGATTGACAAATCATGACTTTTTAGATGAATTAAGTCGTTGGAAATTATCGTGAGCAATATTCATCATGGGGGCGTGGTTATTCTTGATTTTGGGTCGCAATATACTCAGTTAATCGCTCGAAAAATTCGTGAAAAAAATGTTTATTCAATAATATTACCCTCCAAGGTTTCCATTGATGATATTACGATAAAAAAGCCCAAAGCTGTGATTTTATCTGGAGGGCCCTCCAGCGTCTTAGCTGATAACGCACCGGAATTTGATCAAAGAATTTTTGATTTACATGTTCCAATTTTAGGTATCTGTTATGGATTACAATTGTTGGCGCACCAATATAAAGGAAAAGTAGAAAAAGGAAAAATCGGCGAATATGGATTTGCACATATTCATCTAAAAAATCCAAATGCTCTCCTGAAACATGTCGAAGATAATTCCCGGATCTGGATGAGCCATATGGATAAGGTATCAGCCGTACCGACCGGTTGGACGATATTGGCGGAATCCTCCAATGGAGTTATTGCAGCAATGTGCTCGGCCGATGGAAGTCGTTATGCGACTCAATTTCATCCTGAAGTGGCTCATACAACTTTTGGTGAGGAAATAATTAACAACTTTTTGTTTAGTATTTCTGAATGTGAAGCTCGTTGGACTCCCGGTAATTTTATCAGCGATCAGCTACAGAAAATTCAAAAACAGGTTGGGACAGGGCATGTGATTTGTGGAGTCAGCGGTGGTGTAGATTCATCCGTTGTCGCTGCACTGATGCATAAAGCTATCGGTAATCGTTGTAAATCCGTTTTGATTGATCATGGTCTCTTACGTAAAAATGAAGCATTAGATTGTGTTGAAGCATTGAAAAATGGACTCGGTGTTAATATCCATGTGGTTAATGATTCTGATATATTTCTTAAAAAATTAGCCGGTATTTCAGATCCTGAAAAAAAGCGCAAAATTATCGGTGAAGAATTTATTCGCTCCTTTGAAAAAGTATCTAAAAAAATTGGGAAAATTGATTTTTTAGCACAAGGAACTTTATATCCTGATGTCATTGAAAGCGGAATAAGTCATGGAAACAGTGCTCATGTTATAAAGAGCCATCATAATGTGGGTGGATTACCGGATGATATGGAATTTGAGCTGGTTGAGCCATTACGAGAATTATTTAAAGACGAAGTCCGAAAAGTCGGGATAGAACTTGGGTTGCCGAAATCATTGGTTGATCGACATCCTTTCCCGGGACCGGGTTTGGCAGTCAGAATTTTGGGTGAAATCACCGAAGAACGAATTAAACTTCTTCAGGAAGCAGACCATATATATCTTGAAAGTTTACATGAAGCGGGAATATACGATGAAATTTGGCAGGCGTTTTCTGTTCTAATACCAATCAAAACCGTTGGTGTGATGGGAGACCAGAGAACATACGAAAATCTTTTAGGACTTCGTGCTGTCACAAGCAGTGATGGAATGACAGCCGACTGGTATCGAATGGCACCGGATGTATTATCGTTAATATCAAACCGAATCGTGAATTCGGTCAATGGAATTAATAGAGTTGTTTACGATGTAACTTCCAAGCCACCCGGAACAATTGAATGGGAATAATGTAAACTGTAAAACGTAAAACGTAAAGAAATGTTATATTACGTTTTAAATAATTACGTTTTAGATTTACATTTGAGAGCATCAAATCTGATTAAAGGGGTTAAAAAAATATTATGTGCGGAATAGTAGGATACTTTGGTGAAAAGGATGCGGTCCCCATTTTGATTAATGGATTAAAACGTCTTGAATACAGAGGATATGATTCTGCCGGGATTGCCGTCCTTGGTGACGATTTAAATATCCTGAAGCGTTCAGGTAAAGTAAGCATATTAGAAAACCAAATAGATGATCATGTTATTTTCGGTTCAGTTGGGATTGGTCATACTCGATGGGCGACGCATGGGGAACCCAATGATACCAATGCGCATCCGCATTTAGACCACACTGGAAATATTGTATTGATCCACAATGGAATTATCGAAAATTATCAATCCATTAAGAAGGTTTTAGAAAAGGACGGAATTGAATTTCAGAGCGAGACAGATTCGGAAGTGTTGGTCCAACTCATATCTAAAATATATTATCAAGACAATTTAACTTTCAATGATGCTGTGCAGGCAGCGCTGCAGGATGTGATTGGCACGTATGGAATTGTAGCCATTTGTAAAGATCAACCTGACGTCATGGTGGCGGCGTGCCTGGGCAGTCCGTTAGTCCTTGGCATCGGAAATGGTGAATATTTTATTGCCAGCGATTCTTCACCGATTGTTGAACATACCAGAAGCGTAGTTTACCTCGATGACGGAGAGATAGTTACAATATTTAATGACGGGTATTCAATTTCTAAAATATTTGATCAAACAATTATTAATAAAAAAATCACAACCATTGAACATGATTTGGAGGCGATTGAAAAAGGCAATTTTCCACATTTTATGCTCAAGGAAATACACGAGCAAAAATATACAATTACCGATACGATGCGTGGTCGGCTGCAGATAGAAGATGGAAATGCCTTTTTAGGCGGTTTATCGGATTATATGCCTAGAATCGAAAAAGCCAATCAATTTTACATCACAGCCTGTGGGACCTCTTGGCACTCGGGGATCATTGGAAAATATTTATTAGAAGAATATGCTGAAATACCAGTCCATGTAGAGTATGCATCGGAATTTCGATACCGTCATACAATTATTGACAATGAAACAGTTATGATTGCCATTAGTCAATCCGGAGAAACTGCGGATACATTAGCAGCTATTAAAAAAGCAAAAGAAAAGGGTGCTTTGACGTTAGGCATATGTAATGTAGTTGGAAGTTCGATTGCCCGGAAGACTGATTGTGGTGTGTACACGCACGCTGGTCCTGAAATTGGAGTTGCTTCAACCAAAGCATTCACGGCTCAGGTTGCTGTTTTATCCATGCTTGGATTGCTCTTGGGACGAAAAAAAGGATTAAGAAAACTTCAGGGAATCAAATTGGCAAAAGCCCTTAATGATATTGGTCATAATGTTAAAATTATATTAAACAATACGGCGATGATTGAAAAAATTGCTTCTCAATTTAGTGATGTTGGCAATTTTCTCTACCTTGGTCGGGGGGTGAATTTCCCAGTAGCACTGGAAGGAGCATTAAAGCTGAAAGAAATATCGTACATTCATGCTGAAGGGTACCCGGCGGCGGAAATGAAGCATGGTCCCATCGCACTGATAGATGATAATATGCCCGTTGTATTTATTGCACCTCATGATCAAACATATAATAAAGTATTATCCAATATTCAGGAAGTCCATGCACGAAATGCACGAATTATCATTGTTTCCGATAAGAAATCAAAAGACTTAACAAAATTATCAAATCATATCATTGAAATTCCACGATGCCATCCCAGAGTTTTTCCAATTTTGGCATCCATCCCATTACAACTTTTGGCATACAATCTCGCTGTGATTAAAGGATGTAATGTGGATATGCCAAGAAACTTGGCAAAATCGGTTACGGTGGAGTAAACGATAGGGATTTCTGTCGTTACCCCCATTTAGTAGTTATAACTATAACAATATCTATAACTTACAGAAATCACTACTGGTCTAAATACACCCCATATCAACAATACCTCAATAACCGACTTAGGTCATATCGGGAGGATTGTGTTACCCCTATTCGGTGGTTTGAGATACAACAAATATTGAACTCTGAAGGATTGAAAACTCGACTTGGTAAGAAGTTTGGAAATAATCATATCCAAAATATCTTGACACATAGCGTATATAATAATTATTCAAAGACAAACGATAAACAAATCCGGGTTAAGAATGAAAATGGTTAAATTCACCATTACGGTAAGCAAATCATAGGAACAAATGGAGTTAGATTCGTTTATATAATTCAAAACCAATGAGAATATTAACAACCATATTATTATTGATCTCACTGAATGGAAGTTTGTTCAGCCAAAACTGGCTCCAGAAACGAATCACTTCTGAACAATTCAATAAAGCGATCGAGCATTATGATGATGGTCGATTTGCAACAACCGATATTATATTACAAAAATTACTTACCAAACAGACAGATGATTATTTTTTTCCGATTCAATTACTCGCAATGAAAACTGATTTTGCTCTTGGCCGATTCAATGAAGCAAAAGAACGGGGGAGACTACTCGTTAAAAATAATACATTACTATCTGAATCGTTTATGGTCATGGGAGATATTTTTATTGAAGAGGGGGATATTGATGCTGCATTTAGAATGTATTTACGATCTCGTCAATTGAAAGACATAAATTTTTCCAGGATAGACCAGCGGCTAAATAAAACAATTTTATTAAATATTTCCCCTCATGCAATTGAGGAGCAGCATTTATTAGTCAGCGGTGAAAATGAAACTATTTTATTGTTAGCGAAATCATATAATTATTTGCATAGCGGTCAACCGGATGAATGTGCTTATTTGCTAATCAACATCGATCCATTGGATGTGTCTGAAACATTTTATGAACTGTATGAACAATTACAATTAGCTTCGTATCAACCCGGATTCGAAACAATCACATTCGGTGTACTATTGCCCTTGTCCGGAGCTAATTCAAAAAGTGGGACATCGTTCTTTCGCGGATTAAACCAATATGTCAATCAACCGGATCAAAAAATCAAAATAGCTTTTCAAGTTGAAGACTGTCAAAGTGATCCAATTAAAACAATTGAAGCAATCGCACGCTTAGAGAAAAATCGTCAGATTTATGGTATCATTACAGCCCTTGATAAGACGAACACTTTGGCCGCTGTCAATACTGTCACCCATCACTCCCTACCGGTATTTGTGGTTGGAGATAATGAAATACCCTATTCTGATATTGGTAAAAATATATTTCAGCTTTCACCGGATTGGAAAAAACTGGGGCAATACACCGCTCGATGGATTGGAGAATACCTGGATAAGGATAGTGTGGCTGTTTTAGCGCCGAACGACTCTTATGGCGATGTGATTACGGATGCCTTTTTAACTGAGATGGATGCCTTAGATCGTAAAGTTGTCGTCGTTGAAAGGTATACAGGAAAACCCGAAAATCTGGAAAAACAATTCAAATCCTTCCGTCAAATCGCGTTTAATATGATTACAACTGAAAATCCTTACGACGAGTTATTAGGCATGTCTTTTGATAGCCTGGATGCGCTTTTTGATGTGAATGACGATGATTATTTTGGATTAACAGACGATGACATACCAGAAAGTATCAAAGATTCTTCTAAGGTAATACTGGATAAAATTCAGGCATTATATATGCCGATTCACCCAAACGATTTAAACTATATTGGCACACAATTGCCTCTGTATAACCTCAATACAAGTTTCGTCGGAAATTACGCCTGGAATCAGCCGGATATTCTTGTCCAGGATAATATTGGTCCACACCTTGAAAATATGACCATTTTAACCCATACCAAAATTCCTCGGCAAAATCAAAATGAAGTCGAAAGATTAACTGATAAAAACGAAGATTATACCATGGGATTTGATATTGGCGGCCTGTTGTTTTCTATATTGAATTCCGGAATATCAAATAAATCAGAATTTGTTCAAAAATTAGAGCAAGAAAATTTTGAAGGTGTTGCCCATACTATTTCTTTTTCTCCCGAGGACCATACAAACCAATCTTTGCATATTTTAAAAATTAAGAATAATACTTTTTCTCCGATTGGAGTATTTGCCGGCGATTCAGCTCATTTATACATACAGCAAAGACCGTAATTCATTTGTCAGTTCCAAAAGATTCCTTCATTGATTTTAGTCCTATTTTTGCATCCAACGGCTTTATAGCCGGATTTACTACCCGTTCATTTCCATACTCCAACCCGGAGGATCGGATTCAATTATCAAGTGCTTTGTCGTTAGATCCATCGAAGATATTAATCCCAAAGCAAGTTCATGGTAATCGAGTATATAACTGCTGTGAAGAATCGAATGTTGACGGTGTTGATGCCCTTGTTTCAAACAAAAAGAATATTGTTTTATCCATTCAGGTTGCAGACTGTATTCCCATGTTTTTATTGGATCATAAGAAAAATATTTGTGCTCTTGTTCACGCCGGCTGGAGAGGAACAGTAAAAAAGATTGTTACGAATACTATTCGGGAAATGGAAAGAATTGGGAGTCAGGCAAAAGATATTACAGCTCTTATTGGTCCATCAATCCAACAATGTTGTTTTGAAATAGGCCCGGAAGTCGCGCAGAAATTTTCTGCCGAATTTCTGACCAATGGAAAGGACGATCGCTCATTATTAGATTTATCAGGTGTTGTTCAATCTGAATTACAACAACTTGGATTAAACGATAATCAAATCAATTTACAGTCAAAATGCACATGTTGCCATCCGGAATTGTTTCACTCGTACCGTAGAAATGGGAAACAAGCAGGGCGAATGATTGCTGTTTGCGGTTGGGTGTAGTCTTTTTATTCCAATCGATTCCTTCTAAATTCCACGCCTATTATGAATATATTTGATGCACTTGTATTGGGAGCCATACAAGGATTTACAGAATTTTTACCGATCAGCAGTTCCGGTCATTTAGTGATTGGACAGCACCTATTGGGATTATCACTTCCTGGGCTCTTTTTTGAAGTTTTGGTGCATTTGGGTACACTTTGTAGTGTTTTGGTCGTATTTAGAAATGACATAATTGATATTCTTTTCAATATTAATACGGAAAAAAATAGACGACTTGTTGGTGCTGTTATTGTTGGAACTATTCCGGCTGTAATCATTGGATTAACCCTGAAAGATCGAATCGGTCAAATTTTCGATAATATTACTGCTGTTTCATTGAGCTTATTGGTTACCGGACTGTGGCTTGTTATTACAAAATGGTCTGTGAATAAGAATCATTTAATAAAAATAAAGAGTGGTTTCTTAATCGGATGCATACAAGCAGTTGCAATCGTTCCGGGTATTTCAAGATCGGGGGCAACCATTGGAATGGCGATGTGGTTAGGTATATCACCTGATAAAGCGGCAAAATTCTCTTTCTTACTTGCAATTCCTGCCATTGCTGGAGCAGGATTATTAACAGCTTTGGATTTGGAAACAACCAGTTTACATGAATTATCAATGATATCGAATATTGCTGCATTTTTAAGTTCATTTTTTGTTGGATGGGCATCGCTTCGTTGGCTGTTGCGGTTAATTTCAAAAGGAAAATTTCATTGGTTTGGTGTCTATTGCTTTTCCATAGGACTATTAACGTTAATATTTGGATAATATGAATACGATTGTGATTGCTTTTATTCTGTATTTGCTGATCATTCTTTGTGTCGGATTTTATACAGTTCGTATTTTGAAAGATATTAAAGATTATGCATTAGGTGGTCAGCGCTTAGGCCCATGGGTGATTGCCCTTTCTGAGCGGGCATCCGGTGAATCAGCATGGCTAATCCTCGGGTTACCGGGAGCAGCGCTTGTTGCCGGGCTATTAGAATTATGGACAGTGGTTGGATGTGTTTCAGGGATAATCCTTTCCTGGCTGATTATTGCAAAACCATTGAGGGACATTACAGAAAAATATAATGCTCTCACGTTACCGGAACTGTTAGAGCGGAGATTTAATGATGAAAATGGGACGATTCGGATTTTGTCAGCAATAATCATTATATTTTTCTTCATATTTTATGTGGCTGCTCAATTTGCCGGTGCCGGAAAAGTATTAAATGTCACATTTGGATTATCTGAAATGCAGGGCATGATTATCGGAGCGCTCATTATTGTATTATATACTATTATGGGTGGATTTTTTGCTGTAGCCTGGACGGACGTTATTCAGGGAATAATCATGTTTGGGACGTTGGTCATCCTGCCTGTTGTTGCCTTTATTGAATTAAAAACGCTTGGAACCAACGGAGCGATTTGGGATACTCAAACTCTGTATGGAGGCAAGATAGGCTGGGGAGCATTTGCCGCAGCCATAGGAGGATTGAGCTGGGGGCTGGGTTATTTGGGACAACCTCATTTAGTGGTTAGATATATGGCAATAAATTCATCCGATAATATTGGTGTTAGTCGAAAAATTGCTTATGCCTGGGCCGTTCCGGCCTTCTTTGGTTCGCTGTTTATTGGATTAATCGGTTTACATATAGTGAATGCCGGTGTATTATCATTCGAAGGTAAGTTGATCCAATCTGTTTCGATGCTGCCTGATCCGGAAAAATTAATGCCCATTTTAGCGACGCATTTACTTCCGGCATGGATTGCAGGAATATTTATCAGCGGAGCCATTGCAGCTATGATGTCAACCGCAGATTCTCAATTATTAGTCAGTACCACTATCCTAACCGAAGACCTGGTAGGTAAAACACTGAAAAAACCGAATACGGATTATTTGAAATTGAGCAGAATATTAACTGTGGTCATTGGTATAATAGCATTTATTATGGCTTGGCGAACTGAGAATTTGGTGTTCGAAATGGTATCTTATGCATGGAGTGGGCTTGGTGCTTCATTCGGGCCGGCACTCGTTCTAATGTTATGGTGGAAAAGGACGACTCGCAAAGGAATTATTTCCGGATTAGCAACCGGTGCGGTGACAACAATTATTTGGGTTAATATCGATCCATTACATGCACTAATGACAGAAAGGCTTACCAGTTTTGTATTTGCTTTTATTGCTATAATTGTTGTCAGTTTGATGGACAGGGAATAGTGAAAACACTCACGATCAATGATGCTTTTACATCCTTCAAGACAGGGGGATTGCAGCAAGTATATTTCCTAATGGGAGATGATTATTTCTTGCAGGAATATTTCATTAAAAAACTTGAAAGTATAATCTTTCACGATAAAGTTATTCATCGGGAAATTCTAATACCAGAAGATATGGGACAACAAGAAATAATTGATCGATTATTGCAAACAGACCTATTCAGTACCAACAGTCTATTTGTTTTGAGAAATCCACAACTTATTAGAAATAAATTTCGGGACGAATTATTACATTTTTGCAGTCATCCAACACCAAATCACTATTTAGTTATTATCCTTGACGATTTTAATTCCAAATTATCCATTGCTAAAAAACTGAGATCATTATTAAATCCAATTGATTGTAGAAGTCCATTTGAAAATACACTTCGATCTTGGGCGAAGCGATTTTTTGATGATCAAGGAATCGATGCACCCCCAAGCGTAGTTCAAGAGGTTTTGGATATGTCAGGTGACTCGGTTTATCATATTTTTAATCAAATTGAAAAAATTTGTATCGGTTTAGGTGATGACGATATTCTTACACCGGAATATGTGAGAAAATTCGGTGGCTGGAATCGAGAATTCAAAATGTGGGAATTTCTAAATGCAGTGGGACAAAAAGATTTATCCAAAGCTCTGATAATTGGAAACGATTTAATCTCACGTAATAATTTTATCTCTTTAATACCTAATTTAACATCTCTCTTTCAAGAACTTCTCTATATAAAAATGGAAAATGGAACTTCTAATATGTTTAGTGGTTTTATTCCACTAACTAATGGAGTAAGAAAAAGACTACCGTCTCATGCGAAGAAATTTTCCAAAAAAGAAATTGAAAATACCCTGGCCATCCTGGGTGATATTGACAGAAGTATAAAAACATCAAGTGAAAACAATGAATCCTTACTCACAAGATTTCTCTTCAACTCCCTCGATGATAATGGATAGCCAAATTAAATATACAGACGAAGAATTAATCGCCCGGTTTCAGGAAGGAGATGAACAAGCATACACTGAATTAGTCAACCGTTATCGGGATCGTCTTATGAGTTTCGTGTATCGATTTATAAATGATTTAGAAAAAGCAGAAGATATTGTCCAAGATACGCTTTTAAAATTATACACCCATCGCCATTATTATCGAAATATCGCTAAGTTTTCTACCTGGATATATACAATTGCCGGAAATTTAGCCAAAACTGAATTACGTAGAAAAAAACGACATAAAGTAACGAACTTAAGTCAAATGGGTTCAGAAGAAAGTGAATACATTTTGCCTTCTGTTGAGCCGGAAACAGGTGAAACAGCCCAAGGTCATTTTGCAGAAAAACAGATACAAAAAGCAATACAAGAATTACCACTCCATTTTCGAACAGTCGTGATTTTGCGAGATATTCAGGAACTTTCTTATGAAGAGATTAGTAAAATCGTCGATGTTCCACTGGGAACTGTAAAATCGAGAATAAATCGTGCAAGAATACAATTACAACACTCACTTAAAGAATTTAAATAAGCTGGAGGACACAATATAGAATGGACCGCTATCAGTTTGAGGATTTAATATCCGACTATATCGAAAATAATTTATCAATAAGTCTTCGTAAGGAATTTGAAACTTACTTAGACAATCATCCTAGCGCAAAAGAACAGATTATATCCGTGAAGCATCTCATGGATTCTATGAAGTCTTTACCAATTGTAAAAACATCAGATTCATTCACCGGTAATTTAACCAAACGAATTACGGTTGTTAATAGTAGGAAATCAGTCGCTAAAACAACTCGTTCATTCGTTGGATATACACCTCTTATGGTCGGATTATCTGCGGTGGCTGTTATTGCAGTTTTAATGCTGGGTTTTGAACTTGCCCCATCTGATACTTCCCCGCCCGGATACCAGCAGTACATGGCTGAAGGGAACAATAACAAGATTCCGGATGTTACCAGATCCTCTCAAGATGAAACCTTGGCTGAAAATGAGGACGATTCAACTGAATTCAATTTAAAGAATACAAAAAAACATGGTTTTGAGGATCAAATTCAATTGGTGGGTGACAAAAGACCATAAATTTCATTTCCTTTTTTAAAGACCTTCCAGATATCCTCGCTAAAGATGTATTTTCAGCCAGCGAGGATTTTATCCGAAATGAACATTAACAGAGTAATAGCCGTATCAATACTGGCAATAGCGTCATTTATTTTATTTATTTATCCCAATCCGGATGGTTTTATTTACGATGTATTAAGCCTAATAGTATTCGTTTTAATGATAGTTATACTATACCAAAATACAACTTTGGAAATAGAACCTCCTGACCATAATCAAATTGAAGATAAAGAGATTTCCGCATCTGTAAACCGAAGTACAATTATACATGAAGATCTCCAAGATCAATATAAACAATTGTTGAATGTTGTTTTTAATATGGTTTCAGCGATCAATGAAAATTATAAAGCTGCGTTTTATATATTAGATAATAACGGTAATTATTTGAAAATCCGATTTTCCAGAAACAGCATTTTTCATAAATCGATCAACATAGAAAACGATATTGTTCAAACAATTTTAAATCAAGAAGAAGCTGTATTGATTCAACAATCGGATGTTCGTTTGGATTGGAATGATTTATTTTTGGAAAAAACATGGAGAGGGAGCGAATGTGCTCTTGGGTCAAGAGTGCTTTTTAAAGATACGCCAATAGGGTGTATTATTATTCAAACTGATCATTTCTCTCATATCAATGAAAGGGATAAAATGATGTTAACCCGCCTTAGTCATTTTATTTCTATTGGCATGGTAAAATTAGATAATATAGAAAAATTATCTTTAGACAAATTTTTCCACCACCAAGTTGCCAGCTTACTCAATTCATTTGATATCCGGTCTGAAGTCAACAGGTTGTACGAAAAAGTGCGGGATATTTGCAGAACATCCTTCTCTTATGATAAACTGACAATTACTAAACTTCATCATGATGGAAATAATTATCAAGTTATTCTGGAAGATGGCTTTACAGGTGATGTCGATCAGGAAAAATTATATTCAATTACCGGTACTTTGTTTGGCAAAATATTTCGAACAAAAGAAACTTTAAGCTTATCCAATATAGTTAATGACTTTGATGAAAACGGACGATTTGTAGATGGAGATTTAGAAAAAATCACGTTTAACTCAATGATATCTGTACCCATATTGGTTAATGAAAATGTTTTATACGGCTTAACTCTTGAAAGACAGCATCCTCAACAATTTTCCATCACGGACAAAAACCTCTTAGAGCTATTGGCTTTGACATTTGGATCGATTATTACATGGCAACAGCAATATTTGTCCATGAAAGACAATGCAATGCACGATGGTCTAACAAGTCTATTGAATCATAAAGCATTTCTGGATCGTTTTAGAGAGGAAATAAGCAGGGCAAATCGGTATAGTCATGGTATTGTTTTTGCCATTTTGGACTTAGATAAATTCAAGCGTATCAATGATACGTATGGTCATCTATATGGAGATTATGTTATTCGAGAAGTAGCAAGAATCATCAAAGAAAATGTTCGTACCATTGATGTGGTTGGAAGATATGGCGGAGAAGAGTATGCCATAATATTGATCAATACAACAATTGAAAAGAGCGTGACCGTTGCTCAACGTATCATTGAAAAGATCGCATCTTATCCATTTAGTTTAGAAAACGTCGACGTTCGAATGACAATTAGTTGTGGATTATCAGAGTATCCAACTGATGCAAATAAAGTGGGTGATCTTATTCTCAAAGCGGATGAATCAATGTATGATTCTAAAGCACAAGGTGGAAATTTATTGACTGTTTATTCAGAAAAATTGGATCAGACAACCGGAAATAAATCATTCAGTTAGAGCTATTGAGTCCCAAAAAAATGAACCCATATCGTCAATATATATTTGTGCTGCTTTTTATTTTTATTGGTTGTTCGCAAGGACCAAGCACTACAGTTGCTCCTCCTCAAGACATTTCACCTGAGTCTGATAATCCAAATCCGGAAGCGCTAAAACATTTTATG
This sequence comes from uncultured bacterium, assembly GCA_964491015.1. Lineage (GTDB taxonomy): Bacteria > Fidelibacterota > Marinisomatia > Marinisomatales > TCS55 > JADFRD01. The sequence continues at coordinate 44,944 of CAZBEY010000009.1, forward strand.
GATGCACAGTTATATATGAGCCAAAATAACTTTGCAATGGCTATTATTGAACTGCAAGACGCCTTAAGGTTTGACCCAAAAGCCGGAACGATTCATGTTTCATTGGCTGAAGCATTATGGAAAATTGGTAAAATTGAACGTGCAGAGGAACATTTACTCTCGGCGCTTTCGCTAAATGATAGAGATGTTGAAGCAAGAGTGATGCTTGCAAATCAATACGTTATTCGTCATCAGTACGTCGAGGCTGAAAGCCAATTTAACAAACTCTCATTAATAGAACCGGATAAGGCAGAACATATTAACGCCCTTGCAGAACTTGCAGCTGTACAAATGAAATGGGAAAATTCTATCCAATTATACAGAAAAGCGTACGAGGTAGATCCATCTCAAATCGAGTCCCTTAAGCGAGCTGCCGAAATTGCTTTACGATCAAATCAATTACAAATTGCCAGAGAAATATATGCACAACTCGTTGAAATTGATGATCAAAGTATTGAGTATTTAAGTGCATACGCCGACTTGGTCATAATGGGAGAGGATTATGACAAAGCAATAGAAATTATAAACAAAATATTGGATATCGAGGGGATCACAAAAGATCGATTATTTCAGTCAGGCGTCATTTTTTACCAAAAAGGTCAATTTGAACAATCACTGTCATTTTTTCAGAAAGCTTACAAATTGGATCATGTTGATATTGATTTATTGCACTTTTTAACGTCTACATTTTTAGAATTAAATCAATCAGACTCTGTAAATGTTTACTCTGAAATAATGATAACCTTATCTCCTGATGATTATCGAGGCTACGTCAATAAATCTCTTAATTATCTGAGTGACAATAAAATTATTGATGCTATAAATATATTAGAAGCGGTTGCGAAAAGATTTGAAAATGAATACGCCATTCAATATCTATTAGGTAATTCTTATTATCTAAATCAAACATACGATCAAGCAGTAATTTATTTAAATCGTGCTTTGGAAATTTCTCCTAAAGCACGAAATGTAATGCACATATTAGCTATTATTAATGATTCACAGCAAAATTGGACCGTTTCTGATTCATTGTATGAGCATTTAATTCGTACTGATAGTTCGGATGCACAGGCATATAACAATTATGCTTACAGCTTGGTAGAGCGAAACAGCCGCTTGGAAAATGCTCTCCATTATGCTTCCAAAGCGATTGCAATCGCACCAAAAAATGCTGCATATTTAGACACGTATGGATGGATACATTTCAAACTTGGACATATTGAACAAGCAATTAATTACATTAATAATTCTGTTGAAATAGAGAATTCGAATGCAATTGTATTGGAACATTTAGGAGATGTCTTCCTGGCATCTGGCAAGTCAACTGAAGCACGTGAATATTATAGAAAGGCATTTGAAATAAATCCCGGGAATGAATTACTTAAGACTAAAGTATTATCTGAATAAGACAGCTGTTGTGGGTACATTAATGATGATCTCTTACAATAGTTGCACGTCTGTTATCCAAAGGCCTGTCGTGGTACCAGAAGAGAATGCAGTAAATTATAAGCAAATGATTAAGGATCAACAAGTGTGCCGAGGAAAAGGTACTTTGATTTCAAAAGGATCCGTAAACGGCAAATTATCTTTTTATTTCACAAGTACGGGGGAAGAGGTTTATATTCATTTTAAAGATCTATTAGGTCGCTTAACGATGGTGATGATTCTAAAACAAAATTCTGTTGAAGCATGGGATATCATTCAAAATATTCGTTTTTCTCAGGAAAGCATTTATATTCGATTTCCATTTATTGAATACATCACACCCCAATCTCTCGTATCTATATTTTGGGGATATGAGCCACAGCTTCAATTAGCTAATAAAATAGAAAACGAATCAGCAGTCCAAATTACATTTTCGCGGAGCGATTTTGCCATTGATGCTGTACATGTCGTGATGGAAGCGGATGCACAAATAATTGACATCATTTTTAATGAGAGAGAATACGGAAGCGCATATCCTCAATTAATAAAATCAATCCCAACTTCAATCCTGAACGCACAATCATGAAATCCATATCAATCATTATTCCCGTCTATAACGAGGCTGAATCACTCAATGAATTGTATAATGAACTCAATGCAGTTTTATCAACATACCAAAATTATGAAATTATTTTTGTGGATGATGGCAGTTCTGATGGTTCAATTGATATTTTGAATAATTTTATCAAAACTGACAACCATACAAAAGTAGTACAATTTTACAGAAATTATGGAAAATCGGCTGCTTTGTCTGAAGGTTTTAAGATTGCTGAAGGTGATTATGTTATCACCATGGATGCAGACCTCCAGGATGATCCTGCTGAAATCTCTAATCTAATTGCCAAATTAGAAGAAGGATATGACTTGGTCTCCGGATGGAAAAAAACTCGTCATGATCCTTGGACGAAGCGATGGCCATCCAAATTAGCTAATTTTGTTACTCGGCTCATAACTGGCGTAAAAATACATGACATGAATTGTGGCTTAAAAAGCTACAGACTTGCTGTTGTAAAGTCTCTAGACATTTATGGTGGAAGACATCGGTATATTCCTGCTCTGGCAGGACAAAAGAAATTTTCTGTGTCTGAAATTGTGATTAATCATAGAGCCAGAAAATTTGGAGAAACAAAGTACGGCGGCGGCAGATTGGTCCATGGATTTTTTGATTTACTGACAATCTTATTCCTAAATCGATACACCCAGAGGCCATTACATTTATTTGGATTGTTCGGTCTATTTTGCATTCTAACAACAGTTGTGCTTGAATTTATTGCTCTGTATGACAAATTCTTTTTAGGCCATCCTTTTCAAAAACATTTCGCCCTCATTGTGTTTGGTGCAATGGTTTTTGTATTAGGCATGTGGTTTTTTTCCATCGGGTTGATTGCAGAAATGATTACTGCCAGCCAGCAGGGAAAAGAAGATCGAGTAAAACAAATATTATAATATTTGTTTAAATGAATATTCAATACGATTGTCGACAATTCAAGGGGACAATGCCATGTAATCCACATAAAACAGACAATGTGGAATGTAGTTCAAAATGTGGATTTTATGACCCGACGAATGGCAATATAATGGTCATTAAGCTGGGCGCCATGGGTGATGTGATTCGTACAACTCCATTACTTGTTCGTATAAAAGAAGAATTTCCCAATCATCGAATATTTTGGCTCTCTCACTTTGAGGAAGTACTGCCGGATATAATTGATATACCCTTAGACTACTCCATTGAAAGCCTAACATATCTGAAGTCATTAAATTTTGATTTTGGATTAAATTTGGACAAAGAACCGGAAGCTTGTGCTCTAATGGATCAATTAAATATTAAAAATAGATACGGTTTCGGTTTGAATCTCGGGATGCCGGCGCCCATTAACGAATTGGCCGAA
>CAZBEY010000010.1:0-46201 GCA_964491015.1 uncultured bacterium
AAGCGCCCTACCGAATTGATCGGTATCTATCCCAGTTAAAATTGGCCGGAAAATTTGACCACGTCCAGGGAGTTATTCTGGGTAAATTCACTCGAAGATCATTTGAACCACCGGACGATCCTGACAGTTTTAAAATGATAGAAGTGCTTAGACAATATTTTTCTAACATGGAAAAACCGGTATTGGCTAATTTCCCATTGGGACATAATAAATACAATGTGACACTCCCAATCGGCGCATTAGCAACAATAGATGCAGATAAAATATTGATTCATATTCTACATTCACCGACTAAAGACCTAAATAAATAATTGAATTGTTCAATAAAATATAAGTCGATATATCTTTTTCTTTTGTTGATCAGTTCAAGCTGGCTTTTCGCCGGTACCACCGGAAAGCTCATCGGTGAAATAAGAGACTCTTTAACAGAAGAACCACTTATTGGGGTCAATGTGGTTCTAAAAGGAACTGATTTGGGAGCCGCGACAGACAAAAACGGTATGTATTTTATATTACAGATTCCACCAGGAATATATGAAATGAGTGTCACAATGATAGGGTATAATGAAGTTATTGCTAAAGATGTGCGGGTACGGATTGACCTCACTTCGACTGTTAATATCGATCTGATGCCCGGAGTTGTGGGACTCGACGAAGTTAATGTGATTTCCGAGAGACCGATGGTTCAGCCCGACATCACCTATTCACAAGCAAATGTAGGTGCAGATGAAATCTCGACACTGCCGATAGAAGAACTTGAAGAAATTGTATCACTGCAAGCGGGGGTAGTTGTTGGTGCTGACAATTCATTGCACGTACGTGGGGGAAGAGGCGGCGAAATCGCCTATCTAATCGACGGCATCTCTGTTACTGATCCTTATACATCAGGTATGGCAGTAGCAATAGAAAATAACGCTATCCAGGAGTTACAATTTATTAGCGGTACATTTAATGCCGAATATGGTCGCGCAATGTCTGGCGTAGTGAATATTGTTACCAAGGACGGGAGTTATGATCATTATCAGGGTAATATACAAATCAATTCGGGAGACTATTGGAGTCAGGATACAAGTTTATTCATTAATATCGGTAATTTGAATCCCACCAGTTTACGTGATTGGCAAGGAAGTTTTAGCGGACCAATCCCATTAACAGGCAGCAAAAGTTCATTTTACACATCCGGACGATATTATTATGACGAAGGATATCTTTATGGTCAACGACGTTATTGGCCGGATTCTTTCATCCAAAATCCAGTCACAACAAAATGGGAGCTTGTAAAACCGGGAGATGGCAAATTCGTCCCGATGAATTGGAGTGAACAATTCTCATGGCAGGGAAAATTAAGCACCAAACTGGGAAACCGGACAAAGCTAACTGCAAACTTGACTGCCAGCCAATCGCGGTTCCAGACTTATACCCATAAATTTAAATACAATCCGGAAGGAGATTATCAGCGATTTCGTACAAACGGCAGCTTTATCACAAAGTTTGAGCAAGCACTGAGTCCTGCTACCTTTTTTACGTTGAGTTACTCACTGATATTGAATCGTTATCAGTATTATGTTCATGAAGATCCTCTCGACTCCAACCTCTATTATGTTGACCCGAGAGTTTTCTCAGTAGCGCCAGGATATAATTTCTATATCGGAGGATTCGGAATGAATCATTATGATAGGAAGTTATTGATTCATACCTACAAAGCAGAACTGATGAGCCAAATTACACAACTTCATCAAATAAAATGGGGAATAGAATTACAAGCGAGCACGCTCGAAGAAACAAGCTTTACCATCCTTTATAATGAGAATACTGATTATTCTCCGCAACTTCCTAAAGGTGATTCACCCAATTTTAATAAATTAATCAGGACACCTAAAGAATTCTCCACCTATATCCAAGATAAAATCGAATTCAAAGACCTTATAATTAATATGGGCCTTCGATGGGATTACTTTGACCCCACCTGGAAAATATTATCAGACATTGCAGACCCTAATTACCGGCAACCGCTTAAACCCATTAATCAGTATTTTGATGAAAATAATGACGGAATAATTAACGAAAACGAATTTCGTCCGGACAACGTAAAAACGGATAATGACCGTCTGGCATATTGGTTTAAAACTGTTTTACCAAAATCACAATTTAGTCCTCGTCTTGCTCTGGCTTTCCCTATTTCTGATCAAGGTGTGATGCATTTTTCTTACGGCCATTTTTTTCAGATTCCTCCATATAGTTATCTCTATACCAATCCTGATTTTGAAGTAACTCCCGGACTGAGTACCACCATGGGAAATGCTGACCTCGAACCGGAAAGGACCACACAATACGAAGTTGGCTTTCAACAGCAGGTAGGGAACAATACTGTCATTGATGTTACAGGTTTTTACAAAGATATTCGCAGCCTGCTAGGAACAAAGATCGTGGACACTTTCATCGCAGGAGACCGATACGCACTTTACGTAAATCGTGATTATGGCAATGTCAGAGGCATTTCATTTTCCCTCACTAAACGACCATCCGGCTTTGTGTCTGGCGGATTGGATTACACTTATTCCTTTGCAGAAGGCAACGCATCTGATCCGGCAACGGCATATTACGACGCACTCAGCGGTAATGAACCTGAAAAACAAGTTGTTGCATTAGATTGGGATCAGAGACATACATTAAATAGTACAATAACACTTCAACCATCTTTTAATAGCGGCATTAGTTTTGTGTTTCATTATCGTAGTGGTTTACCCTATACACCTTCACTTGCCGGGACGCGTGTAGCATATGAAAATAGTGAACAGAAGCCGGATCAATACAATGTGGACGTTCGAAGTTATTGGAATTTTAAATTAAAGAATATTAGCATGTCGTTTCATTTTTCTATTTATAATCTTTTTGACCGACGTAACGAGATTCTCGTTTATACTGATACCGGTAGGGCTACTTATACTCTAATTCCTAATTACACGCCTCAAGAGCAATCCTATAACTCTTTGAACGATTATCTGATCAGGTCGGATTATTATTCACCGCCCAGGCTGATAAAATTGGGTGTGACCTTCAACTTTTAGAGGGCTGGAAAAACCGAATGTGTGAAAATAAATATGAATCGTAGCGGAAATAGAATCGCCCTGGTCTTTTTGGGACTACTTTGTGTTCTTTCAGGTCAAACAACCAAGGAACAAGTTGTACTTCAAAAACAACCGGTCCAGAAATTGCTGGGAAGAACGGATAGAAAATTCAGCGTACATAATGGTAACAAAATCCTTACAAGGTTTTATAATTTTGGCGGTATCGGGGATTGGACCATTGCCGGGCGGTATGACTCAGGTATCTATCCGGTTGGGTCTGGTCGTTCCTATATTGCAGAGTTTACACCCGTTGTCGGCGCCAGTGTGGTTTTGAAAAACGGTACAAGACGCCATATCATTTCAGATGGAATGGTTTCAAACAATGGAAAAGATTTATCGGATTCAGGTTACCAGTGGGGATTTGAACCATTACCTGGCTATGCGAATCCAAATCAAGAAAATATAGCTATGAGTGACGACATTAGTTCTTGGCCAGACTCATGGGTCAATAAACCTTCAGACTGGGACGGCGCGTGGAATGGGCAATATGGCAAGTATGCCCGTGCGGATCAGGAATCGTATTTTGTAATGGACGACTATTATAACGATGAATTTCAATTCTTCCCGGATTCGACCGATACACTCCGGCGTGGGTTAGGTATACAAGTAGAAGTGAGAGGATACCAATGGTCACATCCTGCCGCAGAAGATATCATCATCTGGACCTACTGGATAACCAATGTTGGCAACGGAACGCTTGACAGTGTGTGTTTTGGCATGTATGGTGATGGCGATATTGGAGATGATGGAGATCAAGGAGACGACGACTCTTGGTTTGACCAAGAAAATTCCATTGTATATCAGTGGGATCACGACAACTGGAGTAATGCTAAAGGAGGATTCAAACCGGCCTATTTTGGTTGGACATTCCTTGAATCCCCTGGGAATCCCCATGACCAAATTGATAACGATTTCGATGGGATGGTAGATGAAAGTCAATTTGACGGGATCGATAACGATGAAGATTGGGATGTGGATAACGACGATATCGGTTCAGATGGATTAGGACCGACACATGAAGATTATATCGCTCCGGATTTAGATGGTACCGAAGGAAATGGTATGCCGGATGTCGGTGAACCAAATTTTGAGTATACTGATAATGATGAGTCTGACCAAATTGGACTCACTAGTTTTTTTGCGGCTCCCTGGCCGAATATCACTGCCTCGGACGATGAACAATTGTGGAAACAACTTAGACCGGGTTTTTTCGATGTGCCTGAACAGACAAAAGACATTACTTTCCTTTTTGGCTCCGGATATTTTTCACTCTTGGCAGGTGAACGGAAAAAATTCGCAGTCGCTATGCTCTTTGGAGAAGATTTAGATGATATATTAAGAAATGCCGAAACTATGCAGAAAATATACGATGCTGACTATTCCTTCTCCAAACCGCCCGGCAAGCCAATTCTTACAGCTGTTCCTGGAGATGGTAAAGTAACGTTATATTGGGATAAAAAAGCTGAAAGTTCCAGAGATCCCATCTATGGATACGACTTTGAAGGATATCGAATCTATCGCAGTACTGATCCTGCCTTTTTGGAACCATGGATTATTACAGATGCTTATGGGAATTTGACATTTAAAAAACCGATTGCTCAATTCGATCTGATCAACGGATTGAAAGGTCCGCATCCAGTCGCTTTCAATGGTATACAGTTTAATATGGGAAAGGATGATGGTTTACGGCATTTTTGGGAAGACACAACCGTACAGAATGGGCAAACTTATTACTACGCAATTACAGCATATGATAAGGGTTATGATACAGATTTTTTTGACCGGGGATTGACCGAATTTGAAAAACTCCAACCTTTGGCTCCTTCTGAGTGTACCATCATCGTAGATTTAGATGCCAGTGGGAACGTTTTAGTCCTTGGAGAAAATGTCGCTGAAGTGGTTCCCGATGCTCCTTCAGCAGGATACATTCCCCCCAATACTCCGGATAGCGGTCATCAAATTGTCGTTCACGATTCAGGATCTGCCACCGGATCTCTCATAATTAACACGGTGGATCCTGACAGTATTCACGATCAATGGGAATACTCTGTCGATTTCCAAACTGAAGGGAAAAAAACTTATTACTCGATAATTAATCAAGAAATTTTTACGGATACAGTTGAATTCGCAAGTGGTTGGTTCAGTCTTCATAAAAAAAATCTAATACCCGGTTCTGTAGCCGTAGCATCATTGGATGGCTCAACTGATTACGATGAAGGCATACATTTTGAAGTCACCTACGATCTTGGAATTATTTCTTGTATTAGCGGTGCACTTTGCGACGGGGAATTTTATCTGGTATCCTACCAATACTATCCACTTTATAAAAGTGATTTCACAGAGGGCGAGCCATTAAACCCAATTATTGATGGAATGCAAATTATGGTTTATAATGACCGCCTCGCATTATTGGAGGATTCGAGTGGTTGGGTGTCTGGTGACTGCGAATATATTCCGAAAATCAGTGTATATACCGGTGGCTCTCTTTACCCTGCAGATTTTGAACTAATTTGGGGAGGAAGTCCCGGCGATTCTATTTCTCGGGATGAAATGTTTGGGATCGCAGCTCCTTTCAACATCTGGAATATTTCTGAAGATCGAGAAACTCGATTCGTCATCATGGATGAGGATGGAGATAAGGAATGGGACCCGGAAGAAACAATTATTATTCTTCCTTATGAAACCGGTACGGACCCAAGCTTCAAAATATCCTTTAATATTGATTCACTACAGATTGATACGATATTTATTAATGATACCACAGTTGTTTATGATACAACATCTGTTCAAATAGAGGACGTTGAAAAAGGAGATATTCTGAAAATTCAAACTGCAAAGCCATTTTCATCCAATGATGTCTATAGTTTCGTTACGACTGTTTCCCGCATTGACGAATCCCGTGTTCGTCAGGAGATGAATAGAATTGCTGTTGTTCCAAATCCCTATATTGTTACTGCATCATGGGAGCGTCAGCACCTCTATGTATCAGGAAGAGGAACTCGAAAGATCGATTTTATACATTTACCGCAAAAATGCAAAATCAAAATATATACATTGTCGGGATTTTTTGTTGATACAATAAATCACGAAAGTGCGAAGGAAGACGGATCAGAATCATGGGACATGCTTTCCAAAGACGGTCTGGAAATTGCGTTTGGAATTTATATCTACCATGTAGATGCTCCTGGAATTGGAGAAAAAATTGGGAAATTCGCAATAATCAAATAATGATGCGGATCATCGAAAACAGATTCATTCTTCCCGCCGTTTTTCTGATATTGATACAACCAATTTTCAGTCAATACAATAGACACGTCAGCAAAGCAGGCACAGCAGCGGCGGCATTTCTCGAAATGGGTGTAGGTGCTCGTGCTTTGTCTATGGGTGATGCTTTCGTTTCAATGGCGGACGATGCCACTGGATTATATTGGAATCCGGCAGGAATTTCTTCGACAAAAAAAACAACTGCCCAATTTTTTAATCTTCCATGGATAGCTGATATTCGCTTTAACTATGCAGCCATAGCTGTTCCAATTCAACATAAAGGAGTTATTGGTTTATCAGCCACTTCAGTTACCATGAATGATATGATGGTACGAACGATTGATAGTCCCGAAGGAACAGGTGAAAAATTCGGAGCAAATGATGTGGCGCTTGGGATTAGTTATGGTAGAAAAATAACAGACAGTTTCTCATTCGGATTTAACGTAAAATTTGTACAACAACAAATTTATCATATGTCAGCGTCAACGATGGCGATTGATATTGGTTCATTGTTTATTACACGAAATCGTAATATTCGGATTGGTATGAACGTTTCAAATTTTGGGGAAAAATTGCGATTAGAGGGAAAGGATACAAAGATCACTTATGATATCGACGAAGAACAAACTGGCAATAACGATCGCATTGACGGGCACCTTGACACGTGGGAATGGCCGCTGCCGCTCATTTTTAGAGTGGGAATGAGCACAGATTTGCTCAAGTCCAATAACCATACTGTTACAATATCCATTGATGCGGTCCATCCCAATGACAATGTTGAGTATGTGAATGCCGGCGTTGAATATTCTTGGAGAGAAAATGTATTTTTACGCGCTGGACAATCGACGATTTTTATGGATAATATGGAACAGGGTCCATCAATTGGTGCCGGGATTCGTCATAAATTAATGAAAAATGTATATATACAACTGGACTATGTTAATCGAACGTTTGGGGTTTTCAACTCCATTTCCGGTTTCTCCCTCAGTTTAACTTATTAAATCAGATTGGGCTGACTCATAATGAAACAAAATATTACAATAATACTCTTTTCTATTTGTATTGTTTTTGCTCATCATAATCCCAGCATCCATCAGCAGCAGTTGGAATACTATAATACACATTATTCAGAAGTTAATCCTAAAATAGACATTGATCCTTTAATACGTTTTTACAGAAAAAATAATACCACACCTTCTCATGAAATATTTGGCTATCATCCTTACTGGATGGGCACTGCCTGGACCGGGTACAATTTTAACCTGATTTCCACCATTGCATATTTCAGTGCAGAAATTACACCCACGGGTGGCATCAGTAATGATCATGGATGGCCGCCAACTTCTCTGATTAATACCGCCCATGCAGCCGGAACAGATGTTGTATTAACAGCCACTTTATTCAGCAACAACGATTTAACGACTCTGTTAAGCAGTTCCGCAAACCGGCAAACGTTGATTACTCATTTGGTGAATCGTGTTTCTTCCGGTAATGGTGACGGAGTCAATATCGATTTTGAAGTCATGCCTGCATCGCAAAAAAATAATATGGTTCAGTTTATCGCTGATTTGAAAATTGCCTTTGAGAATGCCATTCCCGGGTCCCAGGTGACGCTGGCCATGCCGGCGGTGGATTGGAACGATGCCTGGGATTACAATGCACTGGCAAATATTAGTGACGGACTCTTCATTATGGGGTATGACTATTTTTACAGCGGAAGCTCAACTTCGGGACCCAATGCGCCATTAACCGGATCGGGATATACGGTGACCTGGACGATCAATGACTATTTGAATAAAACCAATAACCAGTCAGATAAACTGATACTAGGTTGCCCTTATTTTGGTTTTGAATGGCCCACTGCTTCCGGTTCGGCAGGGGCTTCCACCACTGGAGCGGGATCAGCCAAATTTTACTCTGAAATGGAAAACAATGCCTTATCTTTTGGAAAGCTCTGGCACTCAGAATCCCAAACACCCTGGTATAAATATCAGAATACCGGTTGGATTCAGGGTTGGTATGATGACAGTTTATCTCTTTCCCTCAAATACGACCTGGCCATGGATAGGGGTTTAAAAGGAATTGGAGTTTGGGCCATGGGTTATGATGGCTCTGATACAGAATTATGGGACTTATTATCAGCCAAATTCGGGGCGACCGCTCCCCCGCCCTCACCGGCAGGTCTTTCGATTCGAAATGTGGGGAACGGAAGTATCATGATTGATTTTAGTGGTGCTCAGACTGCCAGCGAATTCGCTGTTCTCCGATCCTATCTGAACTCAAACACCATTGATACTTTAGGGATTTTTAATCAAAGACCCATTATTATCGGGAGCCTGGCAGAAGGAGAAACTTATTATTTATCTGTAACGGGACTGAATGAATTTGGCACCAGCCCTCAAACAGAATTTCTAGGCGTTGTACCAACAACGGGGTCTGTCCCGTGCCTGATTGTCAATGGCTTTGACCGAACCAGTGGGACCACCAACACCCACAATTACATTCGGCAACATGGTGATGCACTACATCACAACGGCCTGCCATTTGATTCGGCCACCAACGAAGCAGTGTCGCAGCAGAATATTGAATTGAATTATCTGTTTATCGATTGGATTCTGGGAGAAGAAGGAACGGCAACAAGCACCTTTTCCTATGAAGAACAAACTCTGGTTCAATCTTACCTTGAGCAGGGTGGATTTCTCTTTGTTTCTGGTTCGGAAATAGGATACGATCTGTCTGCCCAGGGAACCAATACGGACCAGGCTTTTTATTCTGATTATTTAAAAGCAGTCTATATTTCGGATGCTGCCGGCGGGCATCAGGGAACCTACAGTGGTTTTGGTGTCAGTGGATCTGCCTTTGGTGGCATAACCAACATCAATTTTGACGACGGAAGCCACGGGACTTATGATGTGGATTGGCCGGATGGAATTAAGCCAACCGGTGGAGCAGAAGTTTGTGCAAAATTCTCCGCGGTGGACTATAATGCAAAAGGGGGAATGGGAATTCAATATATTGGTTCATTTGGATCAGGAAACGAATTGGGCGGTATTGTCCATTTATCCGTTGGATTCGAAACCATTTACCCTGAATCCAAACGAAATGAAATAATGGCCAAAATTGTTGATTTTTATGAAGAACAATTGACTGTTAATACATCAAGTGAACCATTGCTTCCTGGACATATTTCCATAAAATCTGTTTTCCCCAACCCGTCTAATTCATCTATGACCATCATGATTGAAAATCGCCGTCCGAATCAAAAAGTGGAAATACGCATCAGCAATTTACTGGGAAGGACCATTAAATATTTTGCCTACCCCCCTTCCAATTCAAAAACAAGCAAATGGATATGGAACGGATTAAATAATGCAGGACAGCCTGTTTCATCAGGGGTTTATATTGTTTCAGTAAAATCTGGTGTTAATATTGATTCCAGAAAAATCAGTTTGGTTAAATAATGATAAATAATAACATCTCTTTCAGGTCGTTTGTCCTGAAAGTTCTCCTCAAATTATTATCTTTACAGAACAATGTGTTTTGCTAAAGTTGGCAAAACCTTTCAAAGGTTTGAACTCTTTGAAAGGTTAATAAAAGGATAACCATCAAGTGAGACAAATTTTGATATTTTTCTTGGTGTTGTTTTCACCAATGCAGGCTCAAGGTGAGCATCCCTCCATCCACCAACAGCAATCAGAATTTTTTAAGAATAAAGATGCACCTCCAGTTGCATTGATACATGTACTGACTGGCTTAGACGTTTTAATGGACGAACAAATAGATTTAATTAAAGGGAAAAATATTGGTTTAATCACCAACCATACCGGGGTAAACAGAAATGGAATTCCTAATTATGAATTATTGATTAGACTGGTAGATGTTAATCTGAAAACAATTTTTGCTCCTGAACATGGATTTTACGGAAATGTATCTGCTGGTATAAAAATATTAAATCAATCAAAGGAAAATTTTCCTACCATATACAGTTTATATGGAGATACTCGAAAACCAACGAAGGAAATGTTGGAGGGACTGGATATAATCATTTATGATATGCAAGATGTTGGCGCTCGTTTTTATACATATATTTCCACATTAGGACTGGTAATGGAGGCGGCGGCGAAAGAGAATATTCCGGTGATGGTTCTGGATAGGCCCAATCCTTTGGGAGGAACTAAGGTCGCCGGGCCTGTATTAGACTTGGCTCACAAATCATTTGTCGGGATGTATCCCATTCCCAACCGATATGGATTAACAGTGGGAGAAATTGCAAAAATGATTGGGGAAGAAAAATGGATATCCCCCATTCCTGAATTATCAGTTATAAAAATGAAAGGATGGAAAAGAAACATTTATCATCATGAAACCGATTTGCCTTGGACGCCACCATCTCCCAATATCCCCGATGTGGAAACAGCAGTTATTTATTCCGGGATGTGTATGGTGGAAGGAACCAACGTGAGTGAAGGAAGGGGAACCAATCATCCATTTAAGTGGGTTGGTGCCCCGTGGATTGATGGAAAGAAACTTTCCCAGGCATTGATCAAAACCCATTTGGCCGGCGTCACATTTAGACCCATATCCTTTACCCCTGTTTCCATGCCGGGAAAATCGCTCTATCCGAAATACGAGGAGGAACGCTGTGGAGGAATAGAGGTTAACATCCTAAATTATCGACAGTTCGAACCGATATTAACTGCTATTCAGGTCCTATCCACCATTTATAAACTTTATCCTGAGCAATTTGAGTTGAAATCTTCTCTTCCACGATTATGGGGAAACCAGGATTTAAATCAAATGATGCCAAATGGATTGGATCCAAAAGAATTATTGAAATCATACGAACATTCCATTCAGGAATTCAAAAAACTGTCAGCACATTATTATCTCTATTGAATAAAATAAATCAATAAGATGAGTGATTATAAAGCTGATTTAGGGCTAAAAGAATCGGTTGCCATCGTCATCAGCCGAATTATCGGGTCAGGCATTTTCAGGACGCCAGCACCCATCATGGCTTTGGTGGGTTGCACCTCTTTATTCGGTCTTGTTTGGGTAATCGGAGGGATTATTACCATATTTGGTGCAGTCATTTATGCGGAACTGACGGCCATGCTTCCAAAATCCGGTGGTCCCTATGTTTTTCTGAAGGAAGCCTACGGTCCGTACATTGCATTTATTAGAGGTTGGGCCATGTTTTTTGTTTCTGAAACAGCGTCTATTGTGGCTGTGGCATTGGTATTTACTGAATATTTAAACGCCATCAATGAGATTCTGATCGGCACACCCTTTGATCTGTCAGTGACATTCATCATTTCTTTGGTGACGATATGGCTTTTAACCGGCATAAACCTTTTTGGCGTCAGTATAAGTGGAAAATTTCAGGTCTTTTTCAGTACAATAAAAATTGGGGCGATCGGTGCAATTATCGGTATAACACTTACTTCTTTTTCTACAGGGAATGTTCAGAATTTTGTTAATCCATTATGGCCGGAGACTTTTGGTTGGCCCACCGTCCTTGCTATCGGAGCAGCACTGCGTTATTCATTCTTTGCCTTCAGCGGGTGGGAAGGTGCTACTTATATGGCGGAAGAAGTCAAAAATCCCCAAAAAACATTGCCCTTATCTCTTTTCCTGGGAATTGGGGGCGTAATGCTTCTCTATCTCGGAGCCAATATTGGTTATCTTTACCAGTTAGACGTCAATGCCATTATCGAAAATAAATGGGTGGCTTCCGCTGCCATGAAAGTTGTATTGGGGGCAACGGGTGGTATCCTCATTTCAGTAGCGGTGGCTGTCAATGCGTTCGGCAATATCAGTACTCAAATTTTATGTAAAAGCAGAACCTGGCACGCCATGGCAAGGGACGGTCTTTTTTTTAATAAATTTAAAGATCTCCATCCTGTATTCAAAACACCCAACAATGCTTTAATTGGTCAGGGAATTTGGGCAACCGTATTGCTTACATTTGCCGTTGTGTCCACCTATTTAACGTCAGGATCGGGTGGAACCAATGCCTATGAAATGATTATTGATTTTTTCTCGGCCACCAGTACCATTTTTAATTTACTGACCTTTGGAGCCATTTACATTCTGCGGAAAAAATGGCCTGAAAAAAATCGCCCTTATAAAGCACTTTTTTACCCCTGGAGTATGATCATAGTACTGTTTCTTTATTCTGCATTTTTTATCATTACACTGGTCACTGCTTTTATTCCATCTTTGATCGGTATTCTGCTGACAGGTAGCGGTACTTTCTATTATTTATGGAAAGTAAAGCAAAACCCTCCGGTGGTAATCAAATGAAAACGATGGTTCTCTTAATATTTTCTTTTCTGGCCGGAGAAATAACACGGGGGCTGGGAGAAAATACAAAGTGTGGTGTTGCCCCGGATCATGAAGCGGTCCTGCGCATCAATAATCAAAATGGGGGATATGGTTATGACAGCCTGTTGGTCGACCTCGAACGTTGGGGAGAAAGTCCCTATGTTACCATTGATTCCCTAGGCGCCTCCGTACAAAACAGAGCCCTGTGGGAGTTAACCATATCAGACAATCCCCTGGAAACATCATCGTTAAAACGTATCTATATTCATTCCAGAACTCACCCAGGGGAAGAAGAATCATTCTGGGTTACAAATGAAATAATCAATCTATTAATTTCTGATACTCCTTTGGGTGAATTTGTACGCGCCAATTGTGTTTTTCATATTATACCCATGTATAACCCCGATGGAGTCGAATTGGGATATCCCCGTGAAAATGCCAATGGGGTCGATATTGAAAGTGGCTGGGATGATCCGGTGCCGGAACCGGAAGTTGTTATTTTGAAAAACCGGTTTATTGAGTTAATGTCCTTGGAAAATCCTATTGAAGTCGCACTGAATATGCACGCCGCCTATTCATGTGTCCGTTATTTTGTGTATCACGCCCCGCAGGGAACATCTTACCAGTACTCATTGCTGGAAAAACAGTTTATTTACGACGTTCGTTCTTATTTTCCGGGAGGCATTGAGCCCTGGGATTATTTTGTCAGTTGGACGACGGGTACGCCTGACCAATATCCCGAAAGCTGGTGGTGGATCCATCATGGAGAAAATGTCATGGCCCTGACCTATGAAGATATGAATTGCAGTCAGGCCGGATCCTACGATCTGACCGCCAATGCGATTGTTAACGGGATAGGTGACTTTCTCGGATTAAATTATGTTGACATTTCCAATGAAAATGATCCCCAACCATCCGCATTTAAGATATCACCCAATTATCCGAATCCTTTTAATCCGGCCACTACTTTTCACTATGATCTGCCGGAAGATGGGTACATTCAATTAGATATTTATGATTTGGGAGGTCGTTTGATCAAAACACTGATCGAGAGAGAGGAGTCTGAAGGAAGACATTCGGCTCAATGGAATGGAACCAATAACAATGGAGAAATTGTTTCTGCCGGTATTTATGTCTATTCTGTCTCATACAGAAATCATAGTGTGTTCGGAAAAATGATTTTGATAAAATAATTATCCATGGAGATTTTTCAGTATTCTGAACCAGATTATTTCGTTTTAATTTCTCAAGTGAATTTGGATAAATAATGGAATATTTAAAATCGGGTAAAAGAGTCATTCGTAAAGAAATCCAAGCCCTCGTGGAATTGGAAGAATCTTTGAGCAAAGAGTTCAACCTTGCTGCCGATACCATCGCCAATACCACCGGCAAAGTGATTTTTTTAGGTCTGGGAAAATCAGGCCACGTTGCAAGAAAATGTGCCGCTACTTTTTCCAGCTTGGGAATTCCGGCATTTTTCATGCACGCATGCGATGCGGGCCATGGAGATTTAGGCATGGTAACAAAAAATGATGTTTGTGTGCTCATTTCCTATAGTGGTAAAAGCAAAGAATTAGTTGAGATTATTCTACCAATTGAACACATTGGTGCAACGACCATCTCTATTACCGGAAATCCTGACTCACCCGTTGCAAAAATGTGCAATATCCATTTAGATATTAGCGTCAGATCTGAAGCCGATCCATTGGGATTAGCTCCAACGTCCAGTTCTACGGCAACCCTCGTGCTGGGAGATGCTTTGGCCATTTCCATCATGGAGAAAAAAGGATTTAAAGTTGAAGATTTTGCTATACGCCATCCGGGAGGGAATTTGGGGAAAAAATTATTATTAACACTGGATCGTATAATTCAGAAGGATAAAAAGATTCCATTAGTTCATAAAAATAAAAGTATTCAGGAGTCATTGCTTATCATGTCAGAAAAAGGATTTGGAATGACGGGTGTGGTCAATGACAAAGATGAGTTAATCGGGATTATTACAGATGGTGACGTTCGACGGGGTATAGAACGGGGTGGACGTAAAATTTTCAATAAAACAGCTGAATTTTTAATGAGTAAATCTCCCAAAAAAGTTCCGTCAAATACATTGGCCATTAAAGCGTTGGAAATGATGGAAGAACATAGCATTACATCACTTTTTGTAACGGAAGAAAACAATCAAAATAAATTATTTGCTGTTGTGCACATACATGATATTTTAAAAATTGGACTTTAGTTTATAACTGTATCTTTCAATTTCACCTCAAGTAATTCATCCCAATAATCTTAACGCCTATGGCTCAATACAAATTTACTATGATATTAAAATGATTTTTTTCGACGGAGGATGAATAAAACATTAACGATGAAAATATGGTTTATAACCATTATCCTTTTTTATACGGGTATGATCTTTGCCAAAGAAGATCACACTTATCAAATTGACCCCGTACAGATTCCACCCATTATTGATGGCGTTTTAAATGATGCTACCTGGGGTTCGTGCCAGATAGCAAATGATTTTACCCAGATTTCGCCTTATCCCGGTCAACCCATGACTGAAAAGTGTGAAATTATGGTTACTTATGATGATGAAGCGATATATATTGGTGCTAAACTATATGATTCGAACCCCGATAGTATTGAACGACAGGTTGTTGGTCGTGATGGTATCGGAAATTCTGATTATTTTTCAGTATTTTTCGATACTTATTATAACCAGCTGGAAGGATACCAATTTCTAGTCACTGCCTCCGGGACACAACGGGATGTCAGGATTTCTCAAAATGGTGGATATAATGCATCTTGGGATGCTATTTGGGAATCGGAAATATCTGAGTTTGATCAGGGTTGGATCATCGAAATGTCCATTCCATTTTCGGCCATTCGATTCCCAAAAGGAAATCATTCTGTCTGGGGAATGAACATATATCGTTCCATTCGCCGAAAGGCGGAAACGGGGAGCTGGAATCCGGTGAATCCTGAAATATCAGGTGAATTAACTCAAATGGGAACATTGGTAGGACTTCCATCACTTAAGGCAGATAGACAAATCATTCTGACCCCTTATCTTTCCTCTGCTTTAGAATATAACCCGTCAATTAACCAGGCCAGTCGTCGTTATGCCCAGGCCTATCGTGGAGGAATGGATTTAAAGGTTGCGTTGAATGAAAGTTTTATCATGGATATGACACTCATTCCCGACTTTGGAGAAGTCCAGTCAGATAATACGGTGTTAAATCTAAGTTTCAGTGAAGTACGTTATGGTGAAAATCGACCTTTTTTCAACGAAGGTATGGAGCTTTTTTCCAGCGGTTTATTTTATTCCAGGCGCATTGGTGGAAAACCATCAAAATATGGAGAAGCTTACGATCAATTAAGACTTGGAGAAACAGTGATTGAAAATCCATCTGAAGCAATGCTCGTAAATGCAACCAAAATTACAGGTCGTAACCGTCATAACCTGGGAATTGGAGTTTTTAATGCTATTACAGCAGAAACTTATGCTGTTATTCAAGATACAAATGGAGTTCAAAGAAAATTTCTGACCGAACCATTCGTAAACTATGATGTATTTGCGCTTGACCAGTCACTAAAAAATAATTCGTCCATTTCTTTTATTAATGCAAATACCCATCGTGCCAATTCAAAATTTCGTCAGGCCAATGCCTCCGAATTGAATTTTAAATTTTACGATCATACTAATACTTATTTTTTAAATGGAAACGTTAAGAAAACATTTACAGACGAAAATCAATCTATAACAGCAGGTAATTATAATTCCTTTGAATTGGGCAAGCAGAGCGGTGTTTTCCAATACGCCGTCGGACAGTACCAGGAAGGAAATCATTACCAGCCGAATGATTTAGGATATATAGGAGCTAATAATGAATCAACCATCCATGGACATATCTCCTATCATCTTTTCCAGCCAAGGGGAGTATTACTCAATGGTTCCTTACGCCTTTGGGGACGGTACAAGCAATTATATAAACCGAGAGTATTTTCGGATTGGAAATACAGTATCAGTGCAACCGGAACTTTTAAAAATTATTTATTCGGCTCTATTTCTTTCGAACGCCAACCAAATGATGCAGATAATTATGAAGAACCACGCCGGGATAATAGGGACCGAAAAGTGGTTGCTCCATCTTACAATAATTTATCGGTTCATTTCAGCACTGACAGCAGAAAAAAATTAGGACTTTCTAGTGGAGCATACTTATTGAATAGAAAGGAATTTAATGAAACAGGTGCTCTGACATGGATTTCATCATGGTTCCGTTTATCAGACCAATCCTCATTTGGTTATTCCATAATGATCGATAAAAAGAAAAATAACTATGGTTGGGTTACTTCAAAAAGTGATTCAATCATTTTTGGAAAAAGAAATATACAAACCATTGAAAATAATTTTTCATTTGGGTATATGATATCCAAAAATTTATCTCTCGGATTTCGAATCCGTCATTATTGGACGAAAGGTTCCTATCCCCAATATTATCTGTTGGCTGAAGATGGCCGTCTGGACGAACTGGACTGGAATGGCACTTCTGATTTTAATTATAATGCATTTAATTTGGATTTCAATTTTTCCTGGCGATTCCTGACCCTGAGTGAATTGAATATATCTGTAAAAGATGCTTTTCGTGAAAATTCTGCAACTGATCAGGGACAATATTTACAAAACCTTCAGCATATACTTGGTCAACCACAGGTCCAGACTGTTTCATTGAAATTATTATATTATTTTGATACTGCTTCACTAATTAAGCCCCAAAAACCCAATAGCCGCCGATAAATGCGGATATAATAAAATGAAACCAATTACACTGCTATTTTTCTTATCGGTTCTTTTTGGTGCTCCAGATAAATATGCCCTTGCTCTTTATCATTTTAATCTCCAATATGTTGCAGGAAATCATGAAATAGAAAGACGAATTATTGAAGAGTCGGTTATTCCTTTATTTGATTTCTATGAGGCACACCCATCTTATAAAGGAGATTTTGAAATCCAGGCCTGGGCCCTGGAAATCATGGATCAACAATATCAACCTGAATTGGCTCAACTGAGATCATTAATTGATCGAGGCCAGCTGGAATTAATTGTGGTTCATTATTCAGATCAATTTTTTATTGGCTATCCGGCGCTGGATATGAAGAAATCGGTTGAAATATCTGACAAAATACTAAAAAGGTTGAACCTGAAACGAACAAGAATATTTCTGGGTCAGGAAATCCAATATACTGCCGGCATTATTTCTGCACTTAATGATCAATATGATATGATCAGCTTGAGCGGGAACCCCTACAGTTACTATTTAGAAAATGCGTATCCCCTGATGACGGAAACATTTCATGGAAAGGAAATGCTTATTTTCCCGGGAGGCGGGAAAAAAGATCTGGGCTGGTGTCAATGGGATTGGGCATTTTTTGATGATGGTGAAGTGTTCAGTACCAAAGATTACAGAAGTAATTTTTATCGGGTTCCTGAATGGGAAAAAGCCAATATGGAAAAATTCAGTCAACTGGCTGAAAAAGGATATGAATTCCTTACCATATCTGAATTCAGTCAACTGCTGCTGGACCATGGCTATCAACCACCCCCAATGGAATACCTCCCGGAAGGAACATGGAATATGGACGGAGGCGGCCCTTATAATTGGTTAGGGAAACAACGGAGCGGAAATGAAAAAGATGGCCTGACACGAGCCCGAAATTTCATCACCCGCGGGGAAGTGATGGTGGCAGAGCAATGGCTGAAACGATCCGGAAAAAACCATCCTCCTTATTCGGATATTTTGGAGAAAGCCTGGAAACATCTACTTTTGTCCGAAGTCTCTGATGCGTCCGGTTGGTCCCCCTGGCCCATCGAAGTGGAATATGCAGACCTCCACGCAGACACAGCGGAAGGGTTGGCAAGAGAAGTGATGGGGGCGTTAATGGATGACCATACTTCCACGGTAATCGATACCCGGAATCAAAATCACCATTTTAGACTGAAAAAAATGATGGTTACCCCGTTGGATACCCTACCCGTCTCGATCCAATTCAGTGGAAAATCATGGGATATGGACCTTCAAAAAATAGAAAGAAATTTAATCAAGATCAGTCTGTCGGTTCGGCCCAATGAAGATCGGTCGGCCGAAATTCGATTTCCCTTAAGAGGGAAAAAACATTTTTATTCTCCACCGATGGGCGAAGATGCTTTAATCAAGATACCAAATGATTTGAAAAATGATCCGATCCTGTCATTATCCAATGGATTATTCACTCTTGGAAATGGGTGGAACTTGATTAAAGATAATTTTATCGAACACCTTGCCGGAACCTGGAAGTATGAATCCAATACACTTGTTTTCCGGGAAGAAGTTCGTAAAGATATTCCTGAGATGAGGATGGATTTTTATCTGGTAAAAGGAACGCCACACAGAGCACTAAAGCTGGCCAATCGTATTAATACCTGGCCAGTTTACCAAGTTTCTAATACCAACGACCAAATCAATCTAAAGAGATTACTGCCGGAAGAAGGAGTGGAATAGGTCAATCTCGTTATATTTCTCCATTAATTATTTTGATTCCCGAATTTTTTCAAAGATTTCAGTAGTACTATATCCGGATCTGAATGGAATAATTCTTACTTCCCCTCCATGGTCAATAACAATGTCCGCTCCAACGACGGCTTTAGGTGTATAATCTCCTCCTTTTGCTAAAATATCCGGTAATAAAGTCCGAATAATTTCAATCGGTGTCTCCTGATCAAAAACGACAACCAAATCTACTGATTCCAATGCATCGAGAATAATTGCCCTGTCTTCTTGGGTTTGAATAGGTCGTGAGGCTCCTTTTAGTAATTGAACCGAATGATCGCTATTGAGAGCCAAAACGAGCCTGTCTCCGCAAGCTTTCGCTTCCTTTAAATATTCCACATGACCCCTGTGAAGGATGTCGAAACATCCATTTGTAAATACAATAGTATTTCCGGAAGATTTCCACTCTTCCACTTGTTTTTTTGCAGCTTCCCAATTTTTTTCAATCATAATTAAATCAGTTTCTTTTTAATTTTTATAACAAAATTATCGAAATACGAATCCTTGTTAATCCTAAATTTGGAAGTAAATATACCATTGACAAACAAATTTCTTAAATTCTAATTATCCTAATTATTTACTAAGTACAGATAAATAGGATTCACTAGACTAATAAAATAACAATGAAAATATTCATCCAAATCTTCAAAACAATACTGCTTACTGTACTCATCAATTCATATTCAATCAATTTATTTGGACAGGAAAATTCCCAGTCAATTGATTTGACCCATACAACAATAGTGGTTAGAAAAGGTCTGCGGCCATTGGTGGAACAGACAGCAGCTATCGTTTTGGCTGAAGAAGTTGAAAGACGGACAGGTATCCATTGGGAAACATCTACAGGAAAACCAAAAACCGGAAAGGCTATTTTCATTAACATCGGAAATAAAATAAATCATGATATCGTTTCCAAAAGTGAAAGTTTTACTCTCTCAACCGAAAAAACGAATATTAGAATTCTTGGATCGGATCCTAAAGGAGTTCTGAACGGTATCGGAAAATTTCTGCGTTCCATAGAAATGGTACCGGGGAAAATAATTTTAAAACAACCCTTGAATATTTCATCTTCACCCAATCATAAAATTCGCGGTCATCAACTGGGTTATAGACCAACGGCCAATTCTTACGATGCCTGGACGCCGGAACAATATGATCAATATATCCGTGAATTGGCTATTTTCGGCGTCAATGCCATTGAGAATATTCCCTTATCCGGAGGGCAGAGTCCGATGATGCCCATATCCCGGAAAAAAATGAATCGTGCATTGGGAAATATTTGTGAAAAATACGGCGTGCAGTACTGGGTGTGGACTCCGGCAACTGTAGACTTGAGTGACTCCACCAAAAGGGCCGATCATTTATTGGAACATGAAGCATTTTATGAAGATTGCACAAAATTGGATGCAGTCTTTTTCCCGGGAGGTGATCCGGGGAATAACCATCCCAAATATGTGATGCCCTTTTTGGATGAAGCTTCTGCATTACTGAAAAAACACCATCCACACGCCAAAGTTTGGATGTCCTTACAAGGATTTGATGAGGAAGAGACCGATTATTTTTTCCAATGGATTAGGGAAAATCAACCCGAATGGTTTGGAGGCGCTGTTGGCGGACCTTCCAGCCCACCTCTCCCCTTTTTACGGGCGCAATTACCATCGCAATATATGCTCCGGGATTATCCGGACATTACCCACACTGTCCGGGCTCAATATCCCACCGTATGGATTGATCCTGCCTTCGCTTTTACATCAGGCCGGGAAGGAACCAATCCGGAACCGGTATATTACAGTACCATTTTCCATCATAATGAACAATATATTAATGGCTTTATTACCTATTCTGACGGCATTCATGATGATGTGAATAAATTTGTTTACAGTATGTTGGGTTGGAATCATCGCATGGATGTCAGCGAGGCCGTCCGGGAATATACCCGATTCTTTTTCGGTTCTTCCTTATCTCCAACCATCTCCCGGTTGATTTTTTCTCTGGAATCCAATTGGGCGGGACCTCTCATTGAAAACAAGGGAGTGAAATCGAACTTGGAGAAAATACAATTGATTGAAAAATCCAATCCGGAATTAGGCGATAACTGGCGGTGGCAACTTATTCAATTGAAAGGATATTATGATGCTTTTCTCCAAGAAAGGTTATTATACGAACAAGGATTAGAAAAAGAAGTTAATCTTGTTTTATCCAAGGCAAATGAAATGGGTGCAGATCAAGCCATAGATCAAGCACGATCTATATTTTCCCGTGTCGATGATCACCACATTCACCCAGAGCTCCGACAAAAAATTATTGACTTGTGTGAACGGTTGAATCAAAGTGTCGGTTATCAGAGCAGTGTACCAAAATACGGAGCCAGCAACCCGGAAAGAAGCGCAGTGCTGGATTATATCGATTACCCGTTAAACAATCGCTGGTGGGTGGAAGACCAATTGACTGAAATTGAGAAAATAAATTTTGAGGAAGAAAAAATCGCCCGGCTGAAAATTATATGGAAATGGGAAAATCCCGGTCCTGGGAGTTTTTATGATGATATGGGAAATGTTGAGAAGTCTGACCATGTTCTGCGAGGAAAACCATTTTCCGAAGATCCCCTCATGGTGACCAATCCAAACCCTGATTTTATGTGGTGGAATAATGGAATGGCTCGTGTACGTCAATCCTGGATCAGTAAAATGGACTGGCCGGTGGGTCTTCAATATGATCATCTGGACACATCAGCAATTTATATCCTCCAAACCACGGGGTACGGCCAATGTCTGGTCAGTGTAAATGGTGAACATATTCATCCAACCATCGATGGGCAAGGGATTGGAGAAATCAAGGAATTTCCAATTCCAAAAGAGCTGTACAAAAGTGGTTCAATTACTCTAACCTTTGATGTCCCTTACGAACCTGACATTAATTGGCGTCAGCAATCTCGCTTAAGCGAAGTTTGGTTAATCATGAAAAAATGACATTAAGTGGAAAATATTGATATAAACAAGTTTTCATCACTACATTGTCATAACAACTGTGCTGAAAAAAACCAGAGTGATGGAACGAATTAAATCTACCAATACCGTAATTAAATATCTTGTTACTGGTGTAATTATAACCTCATTTATATTCCCTCAATTACCCGATAAAACTCAGAGTATCTCTTTTTATACCGGCACCGGTATTCCGATTTTAGGTTTAAATGATTGGTATAACATCACACCTGTTATTGGAATTCAATATGCATTTCAGAATGACGAAAGCAGTGAAACTATTATTGAATTTCATTATCAGAAATACAACCACGGATCAATCGAAAAACGAAAATTTAAGTGGGTTGTGGATTATAATTATTACACAAGTAGTGAAGCAAATGCCAACATGATTTGGAACGATTTTATTCTGAAAACCCGAAAATATTTTACTGATAAAACAATTGAGATTGTTGGCAGGGGCGTCATCCCTTCCGTTTCTTACGGAATTGGATTTTACAATTATACTCACCGCGTAAAAGGTCTGATATACCCCGGGCAATACAGTCAACCTATAGATGAAAGTAAAACCTTGGAACCCGTCACTGATAGACGGGTCGCGTGGGGCGGGAATCTTGGTATCGGCGGCATTTCATCCATTAATAAGACGATGTATCTTCATTTCGGTATTAACTACCATGCTTCCATTGGATATTTACGTTCATTCGAAGATTGGGATTTGCTTGAAGTTGCACCATTGCAATTTTTAACATTTGAATTAGGACTCGCATATAGGTATTAAAGATTGAATAGTTGAGAAAACAAAACAAACCAAGGAGAAACAAAATGAAAAAAACGATAATAATGGTAATGACTTTTATGATATTACATACGACTATGTTCGCTTGGCATGAGAGTTTTTCAATCGATGCTACCCCAGATATTACTGGTACAGTTACCAGTGATTTAAAATGGACATGGTGGGGTTGGGGAGGCGTTGAAGTCTCGGGAGGAGAACTAATGATGACTGTACCTGCTCCAGGAACTGATCCATTTGACAATAATTCCACTTGGCTTCAAATTGATGCAACCTATGATCCAAATACAGCTATAACACCCACTGACTCCGAGATATGGATAAAATTGAAAATATCCACGACAGGGACACCAACAGATAGGGATCAATTTCATGTTGCTATTGCTGTAGACCCAAATTTTTTAACCAACTATAATGTCTATACTGCTGCAGTATTACCAGTCATAAATGGGGTTGGCAGTTATTATTTTGCATTGGATCAAATGGGTGGACCCACCATTAGTGAGGTTATTACGTATAACCAATGGTTTTGGAAGAAAATCGTGACAAAAGGTGATACTGTTTCAATATGGACATTTGCAGAAAGTGCAACTCCAACAGATACGGCACAATTTGTGTTCACAACTGACAATGTGACAGATCCTGCACCCATGTTAGTTTTGGTGGGTGTCTTTGATGATGATTCCAGTGCACTACACATTGACGACGTTTATTATAACGAATCACCCGCCCTTGGGATTGATGATAACGCATCAATCGCTAAAAGCTTTGATTTGAGCCAAAATTATCCAAATCCATTCAACCCGGTCACACACATAAACTATACGGTTCCTGAAGTTGGACCGGTTAAACTTGCTGTATTTAATGTTTTGGGTGATGAGGTCAGTACACTGGTAAATACTGTTGTAACACCCGGAGTACACTCAGCCTCGTGGGATGCAGGAGATATGCCGTCAGGAGTTTACTTCTATCGTATTGAAGCAGGCAGTTTTACTCAAACAAGAAAATTACTGCTCGTAAAATAATCACATATCAGACTACCCCGATTCTCGGGGTGGTCTGATACAGATATTCCATGACTTTGACCATGAAAGCAAAAAGGGTCTTTATTGCCCTTGCAATTATCTCAATCCTATTCCCCTTGAGTTTGTTTGGCGGCATAACAGGAAAAATAAATGGTCATGTTAAAGACCAAAATGGGCAAATATTGTCGGGAGCCAACATTCTGTTGACTGGAACCAACCGCGGAGCAGCAGCAGATAAAAATGGGTATTTTGTTATCTTGAACGTGGCACCCGGTTCTTACAGCGTAACTGCACAAATGATTGGGTATAAATCCCTTACAATAAAAAATATTAAAGTCAATCCTGACAGAACAACCATCGTCAACTTTACCATGAATGAAGAAGCTATTGAAGGTGAAGAAGTTATTGTCGTGGCTGAAAAACCCCGTGTAGAGGTGGATCGAACTTACAGCGAATATATTATTACGTCTGAAGATATAGAACGATCCGTTATAGTAAAAAGCGTGAGTGAGCTTATCGCATTGGAACCTGGGATGGACGTCAACGGACGGGGAATGATTCGAGGAGGTGATATGAATTCCATTGCTGCAGATGTGGTGTATTACGTCGATGGCGTTAAAATGATTAGCAATGATGGATTGAATCTTCACAATTATACCGGTGTGGGTAAATATGATATAGAATCCATTTCGATCCTCACCGGTGGACTTAGTGCAGAATATGGAAATGCCCAAGCCGGGATCATTAACATTGTGACCAAAGAAGGAACGGACGCTTTTCATGCCAATATTGAATACACAAATGAACTAGCCGGCAAACATCATTGGGGACCCAATTATTTTAACTCACCGGAACATCGAGGCCATATGCATTGGACTGATACAGATTGGGTGAGTGAAATCGATAGTTCAACCGGAGACCTCGTCCATAAAAAAATTGATTATATACAAAATTGGGGGAGCGCCATACAGGGAAATTTGGCTGGACCCATCACGAAGAATATTTCCTTCTTCCTGGGGGGTCGAACTTCAAACGAAGCCATAAATGGAATAAGCCCCCTTTCCCATGTAGCGGACAATTTTAACGGGACCTGGAAATTATCATTTAACCTCCATCCCAAAATCGCTTTCAAACTTGGCGGATTATATTCCAGTAGCTGGGGATTTAATTCGGGTGGAGGAACAGCAGGAATTCGAAGTGGGGGAAAAAATATTTTCCTGCCAATGAATGAAGCAGCTGCCGGGAAAACAGTTAATATAGATCAAATGAATTATTTGTCCTTCACTCATATGTTGAGCGAAAAAACATATTATGAATTGCGTATTTCAAATTCTGTCAATACTCAAACACCGGAAGATACACCCGATTCCACAACAGGGATTCGAACGGATGAGGATAAATGGTTTTATCTACCCAGAAAAATAAATGCCTTTACAAAAGGAGAGCGAGCACGTTTTGAAGTGAAATTTGATTTTTCAACACAATTGAATCAAAATAATTTTCTAAAGACAGGGTTTGATTATACGGAATACGATGTTTGGGCAGTCAATTATAGTGATATATTAAACAAAAGATCATTTTCATTCATTGGGAATCATCACACCTTAGAATCTCCTGTTAAACCAAAACAATTTGCCTGGTACATTCAGGATAAAATGGAATACAAAGGTTTGGTCATCAATGCCGGAATACGGTTGGATCGTTTTGATCCGAATACCAAATATCCGGTAACCACTGCCATGGGAGCATCGGATTTCTTTTTTAATTCATTTACGCGATTTAATTATGATTCTCTCCAAGCATTTGGACTACTCAAAAAGGTGGAACCCATCACAGCCTGGAGTCCTCGCATCGGTGTTGCACACCCCATAACCAGCCGGTCCATGATCCATTTCTTTTACGGTCATATTTATCAATTGGCCAGTTTTTATACTTTATATGGAGAATATTGGTCAAATGATGGTACAAGAGACAAGGATAAGAATGACAATGGTATGACTGATCCTACTGAAATATACAATACAATTGAGGAGGGGAATTTTGGTAACCCGAGACTTCAGTATGAAAAAACGATAAGCTTTGAGCTTGGTTTTGATTGGAATTTTTATGCTGACTATGTTCTGGCTCTTTCTACATTTTACAAAAGTTCCAACAACCAGGTCAGCAGCCCCGGATCAGTACAACTCAATTGGTGGGATCCGGCGAAACAGATGTTTGATTTTCAGTTTACCCACATGGCGGGAAATGGTATCCACGAAGATATTCAGGGATTTGAATTAAGTTTAAAGAAAAATTTCAATCAAAACTTTGGATTCAGCTTATCCTATAATTTACAGTGGGCTGTTCAGGGTGAAGCTGGTATTGGGAGTCAATTTTGGATACCGGATTCCCAATTCGTTGTAGATGGCCATTTTTGGACACAATATTCTGTTAACGATGATGGTTCTGAAAGCCCCCGGCCATTATTTCCGTTCTTTTTGGTTAATTCTTATGCGTCAAAGGCAAATACATTTATCGATTCTTTAAAATCGTTGGGTTTGGAAGTTAACCAATTGGATTCGACAGGTTTGTGGGTTGTGGAATTTTGGGGAGGAACTGAAGAGCAGCCCAAACCGGATGCAGATATTCGCAGCTATGGAAAGGCACAACTGTTTTTTGCAACTCCCGATAAATTCGGCCCATGGGGATTATTGGGAAATATTACCATTAATATGATTTACAAAATGTCAACCGGCACCCCTTTTGATTATTCACCTCCCAATAAACCAAATGAATGGCGCAATGGTCCATTAACAACACAGACTGATTTAAGTTTTGAAAAAATATTCTTTAAAAAAGGTAACTATCAAACAACTTTATTTATTCAGGTATCCAATTTATTTAATCAAAGAGACGTCCGTGGAGATGGAACTTTCAAATCAATTTATGGAACAGAATATATTCGTTGGGGGATGGAGACACCCCGTCCTGATAATGAGTTGTATCAGGAATATGGCGATTTTTACGGGAATACAAGATACCATGGCGCACCGCGAGAAATTAAAATCGGAATCCGTTCATCATTTTGATGAAGTTAGAGATTGATGAGTAATCGAATAAATCATATTCATTTATTACTAATCATTTTGTTTGGGATTTTCAATCATCTTCCCGCCCAGGCAGATCCCGTTACCGGATTTTCACCCAGATTATTGACCCGGGCGAAACTCTGGGGAACATTCAGAAGCAATGGCCTTCAAGGTGGCGGAAATACACCCAGATATCAAAGCCATGACCAAACGTCCTTAGAGTACCCGGGGAATGCCGGCAGGGGTCTGGATTTCATGAAATATTGGCTGGACATTGAGGCAGTGGTTTCCGGCGCTCCGAATATTCTGGATGTGTCACGGGTGTGCAATCCGCAAAACGGAAGAGGAACTGGCGTCTGGGTCTTGGCTGTCGCCAATGGAAATGATACCCTCGTTTCTTATTCCGGGCCTCGCGATGTTTCAGATGATGTTGATGATGAACGGTATTCAATGGGCGGATCAATTGAAGAATCACTTGGAGACTCGTCCTGGCCGAATATTGAACGGTCTAATTATTCGCCCAATCATTTCACAGTGCAAGGAAATGAGCCCATAGAAATTCACAATTATGCTCACGGCAAGTACATTCTAAATGATGAATTTCCGGAAGAAATAATCATTAGTCAGTGGAAAAATAAAATGGGAATCACTGCTACACGAAAAGCCTACGCCTGGAGCTATCCAGATTATGACGATTTTATTCTTCAAGAGCTCATTTTTGAAAATACGGGATCAAATTTTCTCACAGATACTTATTTTACATTAATGAATAGTTTTAGTGTCTCCAGCGGAGGTCACCAGTGGGCCAAAGGAAACGGCATGGGTTGGGGAGACTGGAGAATCAATGCTGAATCTGCGCAAGATGACTGGTTTTTATATACAGGTGCACCAAACTATGAGGCAGACAATCCTGAAAGTACAGAAGTTTACAAAGAGTTGGTCTTTTGTTATCAGCGGGATGATGATTGGTTAGAAACACCCTATGATGATACGGGACAACCATTTATCTCCACCTTTGCAGATCTGGACAGCTATAATGAATATCAAGGTCAGACTGAAAATCAACTCATGGGTTATCAATATATCGGGTGCGGTCCCATCGATATTATGCCTCCATTCAATAATGACCCGGAAGAAATATATGTTTCCCCGGAGTCTTCAACCCAACCCTATGCTGTCAAATGGTGGAAAAACGGAAATAGCAATCAAGAAGATTATGAGGAACCCAATAAATCAAGGCATACAGATAAAGAAATGTATCAAATGATTATTGATACGGCTGGCGGTGCTATTGCAGGAAACCCAGATTCTTCCATGCTGGTGACTCACGCAATGGTTTTTGGCCCGTATACCTTAGCCCCGGGTGAAAAGGCAAAAATTGTTTTTGCTTTCGCGGCAGGCTCCGGCGCTGATTGGCATCAAAAAGATGAAATCACCTGGTCCAAAGAAATAAATGCAAAATTTGAAATAAAAGATGGGGAACACTCAATCATTCGTAATTTCAAAAAAGCCCAATTTGCTTATGAAATGGGATTCGATCTACCGGATCCTCCTCCGGATGTAAGCGTCACTTTTCATAATAGTCAATCCGGGAATATGATTCTTACCTGGAGCGACGAAGCCGATTCTTCCCGGGATCCGGATTATGAAGGAGATGAAGCACTGGATGTCCGAGGTTATCGCATTTATCGATCGTGGCCCCCCTCTTTTGATTGGCATTATGGTCCCTGGGAATTCGTGCAGGAGATTCCACTAAATGATGAAAATTATTATGATCCAACTACCGGGAAATACATTTTTACCGATAATGAATCATTTGCCGGTTATAATTATTATTACAGCGTTCGGACTTATGATTCCGGGCACGATCACTGGATTGACAATAAAGGTGTTGATCATGGCGCTGTCGAATCACTCGAAAGCGGTTATGCCTCTCCCGAACAGAAAAATATGATTGCTGTCACTCCTTTTCAGCCATCAGCTCCAATTTATGATCAAATGGCCGAACGGATCAGAGTTGTCCCCAACCCCTATAGATTGGATTTTAATGATTCGGCCCATATGTATCCGGACGTGGCTGACCCCTACAAAATACGATTCATTAATTTACCAAAACATTGCATCATACGGATATATTCCGCTTCCGGTGATCTTGTGTATGAAAAAGAACATCAGAAAGCAACATCAGCAGAATCATCATGGCGTCAAGACACCATTTCATTTTCGGGACGTGTAGTGAGCGGAATTTATTTTTGGATTGTAGAATCCCTCGATCCTGCCAGTGATGGGAAAATACAGAAAGGCACATTAGCAGTGGTTAAATAATTTTGATTATGAAAAAGACATCTATCAGTAAAATTCTAATCTTCATTTTGTTTTCAAGCTCTTTGTTGATAGGAGATGATTTTAAGCGATTAGGAAAATCCGGGTTTTCATTCTTAAAAATCAGTCCAACGGCCCGTGCTGCCGGAATGGGTGATGCATTTACGGCAATTGCAAATGATGTGACTGCCATTTTCTTCAACCCGGCAGGACTCACTCACATAAAGAACATCGATTTTAGTTTTAATCATACAAATTGGATTGTGAATTCCAAACTCATATCCGGTGCAGTCGGATTCCCTTTAGGGAAAAGGAGTGTACTTGGGATAAGCATCGTCAGATTTACATCTGAAAAATTTGAAGAAACAACCATTTTTGAACCGGAAGGAACCGGACGGTTTATTCAGGCTGGGGACATCGCTATTGGTACTGCATACGCTATTCGCCTGACGGACAGACTTTCTTTTGGCATAAAGGGACAATATATTGAAGAATATATTGATGCCGACAAAGCAAAAGGGATCGCTTTGGACTTTTCTACATTTTATTTAACCGGATTCAAAGATTTATCCATTGCTATGGTCATGAAAAATTTCGGACCGGATGCAAAATTTCTGACTAAAAAATTCAAGCTCCCCCTCTATTTCAATATTAATTCTGCCATGAGTATTATCGGGGAACAAGGAAGTCCTGTACAATTACTTGTATCTGCTGAGAGCGCTTTTGCGACCGATTATCGCGATCGATATCATGTCGGTTCCGAACTTTGGATTGCAGATATGATTGCATTGCGTGGCGGTTATAAGTTTTTTTATGATACTGAAGATTGGACTATCGGTATGGGATTAAAGCTAAAAATGGGCCCCCGGAAAATTATTTTAAACATCGCCTATTCTAATTTTGATGAATATTTTGATCCACCATTGAGGGTTTCCATTGGTGGATCATTTTAGTTCTTAATAAGCAATTTCATTGAAGTTTTTATCAGGGTCAGAAATATTCCTAACAAATATTCATTTCAATTTGCTCCCCGATGCTTCACTGGCTTGATATAGCAGTTATCATTGGTTACCTGATTCTTATTGGAGCGCTGGGCCTTTATTTTTCCCGCGAAAACACCAGTACAGAGGAATATTTTCTTGGTGATCGCAAATTCTCAGGATGGCTTATAGGAGTTAGTCTTGTCGGTACATCCATTAGTTCCATAACGTTTCTATCTTTTCCAGGCGATGCTTTTAAGACTACTTGGTTTAGAATTATTACCACTTGGGCTATGCCTTTATCTGTGTTGGTTGCTGCCTACGTTTTTCTTCCATTTTTTCGTCGGGGAAAAATTATTTCAGCGTATGAGTATCTTGAAGAACGCTTCGGTCCATCTGTCCGTGTGTATGGTAGTCTTACATTTATTATTGCGCAATTAGTCAGAATTAGTTTAATCCTTTATTTATTATCTCTGTTAATTCATGAAATGACAGACTTGTCATTAACGGCCAGTATCTTATTGGGTGGAATATTTGTGGCTGCCTACACGGTGATGGGAGGAATTAAAGCTGTCATTTGGACCGATTTTATTCAAACCATAATATTGATATTGGGTGGATTACTAACCCTGGGAGTAATTATTCACTATTTACCAGGGGGCTTCTTTCAAATTATATCTATCGCAACCGCAGACGGAAAATTATCTTTATCAGAGACAGGGCTAGAACCTTCTTCATGGGAATTTTCACTCACCCATAAAACAGGGACTATGCTCTTTTTAGTGGGATTGACCAGCTGGTTGACTGAATATAGTGCCAATCAAAACATTGTTCAAAGATATGCTGCCGCAAGAAATTCGAGCGCGGCGCGAAAAGCCATGGCTGTTTGTGTTGTGTCCAGCCTACCGATATGGATGTTTTATATGTTTATCGGAACTTCACTGTATGCATTTTTTACAATTTATCCTACGAAAGAAGCCGCTGATATCCTGTCAGGTGTTCGTAAGGCTGAACAAATCTTTCCATACTTTATTCTGAATTATCTCCCACACGGAGTCGCCGGGCTGGTTATTTCAGCAGCGCTGGCTGCTGCGATGTCTTCTCTGGACTCGAGTATTAACGCAATTTCGACTGTAGGGGTCGTTGATATATATCAAAGGCATATTGTAAAAAACAAAAGTGATCGTCATTATTTAATAACCGCATGGACTATAGCTATCTGTGCCTCCACCATTATGATCTTCGGAGCGCTTATTTTGTCATCGTCCAATACAAATACTATCAGAGATACAGCCATTATTCTTATTTCCATTACCAGCGGTGGTTTACTTGGCCTCTATTTCCTTGGTTTTTTTACTCAAAAAGGAAATACAAAATCGATTTGGATTGGATTATTTTTTACATTCATATTTACTGGTTGGACTATCTTGGCCAGTCACGAGTTGGTTCCCACCTATTTGCAAGTTCCATTTGATTTGTATTACACCGGACTGATTGGTAATATCCTGATGTTTGCTATTGCAATTATCGCCAGCATTTTGTTAACCGATCATAAAGATATGATAAAAAATCTAACAGTTTGGGGTATGGACCACATAAAAAATGATTAAGAAAATTATTTTTTCAATTTTAGGAATTTTGCTGATTATATTTTTATTGCTTCTCTCTCCAGTGGATAGAACCCACGTCCACGAAACAAACTATTATCAAAAAGCAATGACTACGCTAGACAGTTTAAAGAAATACAGGATTAACACCGAGGGAGATTATCTAAAAGTAGGCTGGGCAAAAACAAATATGACCCCTTCCTATTCTGTTCCTCTCTCCGGCTATGGCAGTCGAGAAGGCGCACTTTCCATTGGTGTACATGATTCTTTGTGGGTACGGGGGTTTGTTTTTGATAACGGTAATATGAAAACGGCACTTATTACATTGGATGCTTTATTGGTTCCTCCATCTATCACATTTGCTTTAAGAGATCGATTACCTGAAATTGGTTTTTCTCTTGAAAATGTATTTTTGTCCGCCACGCATACCCATTGCTCTGTTGGAGCGTGGGGAGATAGTTGGATTGCCAATAAATTCGCAGGTGAATTTGATCCAAAGATAGTCAATGATGTTACCAAAGCCATTTTAAATACCATTAAAAATGCGGAAGAAAACGTTGAAGATGCCAAAATCGGATTCAGTAAATATAAAGCAAAAAAATTAGTAAAAAACAGATTAGTCGGAAATAGGGGGATTGTAGATCCTTGGTTTCGAGTGGTAAAAATTCAAAAAGAATCGGGTAAAATTGCATTGATTACATCATTTTCAGCCCATGCGACCTGTTTGTCCGGACGGGAAATGCGATTTTCAAGAGATTATCCCGGAGCGTTGGTTGATTCTTTGGAAACATTGCCTCAAGTAGATTTTGCCGCATTTTGCGCCGGAGGAGTTGGAAGCCATCGACCCGATAGTGGCGGGTTCAGTAAATATAAACGAATCGCCTGGCTGGCATCCAATTTGAAAAACAAAGTTTCATCCGATTATTTAGACATCCCTGTTAACGCCGAATTAAATGTGGATGCTTTTCAGTTTAATATTCCCTTGCGTGAACCCCATTGGAGGATTGGAACAAATTGGAGATTCCGTCCCTGGGTTTTTTATCTTCTCTTTGAACCGACACCCCATTACATTTCTATATTACGCGTGGGCGATATTATTCTTGTGGGAACTCCCTGTGATTTTTCCGGAGAATTAATTCCTGAAATAGAATACGTTACTGAACCGAACGGCCTCGATCTCATTGGAACCAGCTTCAACGGTGGTTATGTGGGGTATATTACCAAGGACAGTTGGTACGACCTCCATGGATACGAAACATTTATCATGAATTGGTTTGGACCTAATAATGGTACCTATTTTGTAGAAATTATTCGGAAATTGACTCTCCTCTTCAATTGAAGACCTGGCTAAAATTATCGTCCAGCATTTTCGCCATATCCTTGTTATCTGCACAGGCAGATATGATTGATAATTACAATCCACGCCATACAACCCGTGGTAAAATGTGGTCATCCTATAGAAATAATGGATTGGATGGCGGCGGAAACCGGGTTCAATCGGGAAGTCATTCGCAGGAGAGTTTAACTTACCCCGGGAATATGTCACGGGTAGCGCTGGATTTTGTTGAATATTTTCTGGATATTGATGCCTATATCAATGGTGAGCCCAATGTGGTTGAAATGCCTCGGGTAACCATTCCCCAAAGCTCAAAAGGACAGGGTGTTTGGATTCTTACTGTGGATGATCAAGGTGATACGCTGGTATCATATTCTGGTCCAAGAAATGTGACTTACGATATTGAACCTGCTCCATATGATATTCGTAATTCTATTGAATCTGTCTTGGGTGACTCCTCTTTTCCGAATAGTGAACGAAGTAATTATTCCCCTTTTCACAATAATATTTCAAGCCGTGAGCCTGTAGAAATTCATAATTATCGGTATCATGACTACACCGCTCATGATTCTGTCCCGGAAGAAATAATCATTTGCCAATGGAATACCAAAACAGGTATTCAGGTCACACGCAAAGTCTATGCATGGGGCTATCCCGACTATGATGATTTTATTATTCAAGAGCTTACATTTGAAAATCAAGGTAGTAAAATTTTAGATCCTGCCTACTTTAGCCTCATGAATTCATTTAGTTTAAATTCCATGGCACACGGTTGGGCTGACGGTTTTGGAATGAATTGGAGTGACTGGCGTGTCAATAGGAAGCAAACTCAGGATGATCTCCATTTTTATACCCGGGCAGATACATTTTCAGCTGATGAACCTGAATTTACGAACACCTATCGAGACGAAATTATGTTCTACCAACGAGACGATGATTGGTTGGAGACTTCCTGGAACGATATGGGACAACCCTATAAACTGGAAGCTGCCAGCCGCCATCCAAACGATTGGCAGGGACAGAAAGAAAATCAGCTCCAGGCTTATCAATATATTGGTATGGGGATTTTGGATTATGAACCGGGAGATGGTGAATATGTCCATCCTTCAGGAAACATCCAGCCCGCTTATGCAAAATGGTGGCATAGCGGAAATATTGATCAGTTTGACTATGAAGACCCAAATTCCATGCAGCATTCGGATAGGGAAATGTTTCGAATGGTCGTAGCCAATGACGCAAATGATATAACCAAAACTCCCCCGGATCAACCGGATATAGGAACTCACGCATTGGTATTTGGCCCCTACCGATTGGAGCCTGGACAAAAAGCAAAACTTGTTTTTGCTTTTGTCGGTGGCTCCGGAGCTGATTGGCTCGGGGAAGATGAATTGACCTGGTCTGCCACGCCAGAAGCTAAATTAGAAATAAAAATGGGTGAACGATCTCTCTTTAGGAATTTTGACAGAGCGAAATTTGCTTATGAAAATAAATATGATCTTCCTGATCCACCCCCTGATGTGAAGATTTGGTTTGGGAGTACCCGATTGGGTCAAACTATCGTTCATTGGACGGATGATGCTGAAGATGCAATGGACCCTGATTATAAAGGAGATGCAGCAAAGGACGTTCGGGGTTATCGGATATATAAATCATGGCCTCCGTCCCATTACTGGCATTATGGCCCCTGGGAATATTTAA
Source organism: uncultured bacterium (assembly GCA_964491015.1). Lineage (GTDB taxonomy): Bacteria > Fidelibacterota > Marinisomatia > Marinisomatales > TCS55 > JADFRD01. Next base: position 35,126 of record CAZBEY010000010.1, read on the forward strand.
TGGATATTTCGGTGGGAGACACCATGTATTATGACCCCAATTCCGGTATTTATACATTCATTGATTCAACTTCCTTCTCGGGCTATAATTATTATTACAGCGTCCATACGGTGGATTCCGGGCACGACCATTGGACGGACATTCATGGAAACGATTTAGGTCCCATACCGCCATTGGAAAGCGGCAGTACTTCACCAGAGCAAAAAAATGCAATTGCAACCACACCTTTCCAGGCTTCATATACATCTTATGACAGTATGTCCGTACCAATCAAAGTGGTTCCCAATCCATATCGATTGGATTATAACGATTCTAAACATATGTATCCCGATGCTGCCGATCCCTACAAATTACGGTTTATCAATTTGCCCAGGAATTGTCTCATCCGGATTTACACAGCATCCGGAGATTTGGTTTACGAAAAGAAGCATTTTAAAGCGCAATCAGCAGAAGAATCATGGCGCCAGGATACCATTTCATTTTCTGGTCGTGTGGTGAGCGGTATTTATTTCTGGGTTGTGGAATCTCTCGATCCGGTAAGCAACGGTCAAATTCAAAAGGGAACACTGGCGATTGTAAAATAACAATAGTGAAATCTGCATTTAATCCTTTTTAACTTAGCTCCTGCTAAATCAAATAAAGTCGCTTCACTTTTCCGGTTTTACAAAGCATTTAATATTATTTGAATAAAGCGATTTTATAATTTCAATTTCTTAAAGGAGTATTGATGTTTGTTGGACATTACGCCGCAAGTTTGGCATTAAAATCTGTAGATAAAAAAGCCTCCTTAGGGATGCTGTTTTTAGCAGTACAATTTGTAGATATTTTATTCTTTCCCTTTGTTTTATTGGGGATCGAACGCCTCAATATCGTTGAGCACTATACACAATCAACTCATTTTGAATTGGTTTTTATGCCCTATACTCACGGACTTTTCGCTTCTGTCGTTTGGGCAGTTGGAGTTTATATTGCATTTAGATTTATACCTTCAAAGGAAACAATAGATAAAAACAAGACAGCTGGTGTTATGGCAATAGCAGTATTATCTCATTGGGTTTTTGATTTAATTGTCCATACACCTGATTTACCGTTATTGGGCGATAATTCAACAAAATTTGGATTTGGCCTATGGAATGATGCCATTGCAACCTTTTCCTTAGAGTCACTCCTTTTACTTGGAGGATTAGGATTATATCTGAAATCGACAACAGCAACTACGTCTGTTGGCAAATACGGCATGATAGCATTTGTTACCCTTATGATCATCATTAGTGCAAATAACATATTTGGAGCACCTATTGGAAATGATATAGTGACACTGGTGGTTTCTGCCGTTGTTTCATATTCCATCTTTGCCGGAGTAGCTTTTTGGCTGGATGGTAAAAGGAACTGATTCATATCAAAAAAAGAATTTAGTATTAGAAAAATTGAATTATCAGCAACAAAAAAACTCCTACGTAAATCCAACCTTGACAAAGAACAAAAATAAATATATTTCTCCATTTCTGATAATTATTGTGTCATTTCTTTATATTCAGGGGTGTGCAGGTTTCCGGTCTATTATCACTCCGAAAACAAATAATGTCGTACCTGGGATTGAAGTATTGGAAAATGACAATTTTTCTCTACTCCGGGGTAAGCGAGTGGGATTGGTCACCAATGCAACTGGAGTCAATAGAAAATTGGTTTCCACTGTAGATATTTTTTTCAAGGATGAACGAGTTAATCTGGTAGCATTGTTTGGCCCGGAACATGGCGTCAGGGGAACAGAAACAGCTGGCAAAAAAATAGAATTTCATACCGATCCGAAAACAGGGCTGACTGTCTATTCCCTTTATGGCAAAGACCGAAAACCAACCTCGGCCATGCTGAATAATATTGATATTTTAGTTTACGACATTCAAGATGTAGGGTGCCGGTCTTATACTTTTGTGAGTACGATGGGGCTGTGCATGGAAGCCTGCGGGGAAAATGGAACTGAATTTATGGTGTTGGATCGACCTAATCCTTTGGGAGGATATAGAATCGAGGGAAGCATCGTTGAATCCAAATATATCTCCTTTGTGAGTCAGTTTCCAATTCCCTATGTCTATGGCTTAACTCCGGGTGAATTAGCCCGCTTCTTGAATGAAGAAAGATTGTTATCCAACGGAATACAATGCAATCTGACCATTGTTCCCATGAAAAACTGGAAACGATACATGACATTTGAAATGACCGGATTGGAATGGGTTCCCACATCACCCCATATTCCCCACAAATTTTCTCCCTTCTATTATGTGAGCAGCGGTGTGATGGGTGAACTGGGTATTATTTCGGAAGGTGTGGGTTACACCGCCCCTTTTCAGTTTATGGGAGCGCCCTGGGTAAACCAAGATACATTAGCTACTGAGTTAAATAAGATTGGAATGGATGGAGTGCGTTTTAGGCCGGCAGTGTATAAGCCCTACTACGGACGCGATGCCGGAAATACAATCCATGGTGTTCAGATTCATATAATGAAGCCACAAAAACTAAATTTGCTTTTATTGCAATTTTACTATTTGGAAACATTGATTCGATTATACCCGGATAACAATCCTTTTGAAATGGCTGATGAAGCACGATTGGACATGTTTGATAAAGTGATGGGATCAGGGAAAGTACGGGAAGTATTTAGCAAGTCCTGGTCGGCAGAAGATGTGGATGAATATTTTCTCAGGGACCAAAAGACCTTTCGGAAAAAATCAAAATTATATTATATATATCATTAGTTCTTCGACGGGTCGTAATAAGACTGGTTCTCGCTATGGTGAAATCATTCAAGTTGGTTCGAATAGTCAATCATCCGCCTGCTCAGAATCAGATACCAGATGCAATTTGAATACACGACTATTTTTTGTGTTGTTGCAACAATCGGACCTCGTATGTCTTGTAATCCCTGAACGATATGAATGACTAAAGTAATGACGATAAATATGCTCAAAATGAGGAAAATTCCTCTGTTTGAATTGGTCTGAATTTCATGAATAATAATCATTAGAACAGCACCCAGCAAAGCTACCCCCCATAACCAGACACCAAACATATGTTGAACCGGGTATAAATCATCAGGTGTTAAAGAAATGATGGTCATCCCTATCCCAGATGCGATACCTGCCAAGGAAGTCAGCCATCCCAGAATAGACGGAATCAGACGAAACATGGCGGAATAAAGCAAAATAAGTGATAATCCAAATAAACCAAGGGAGCTGTTGAATAAGGGACTGGAAATGGAATTCTCCACTCCGCTATAGGCCACCGTTCTTCCCAGATCACTCAAAAAGTTTTCCCAAAAAGTGTAACCTTCCATTGAATGATCCAATGGAGTTCCGCCGCCATAAAAGAACATGGCAACGGTGGGAAAAATTAAAAATTGGCTGAACCCGATTAAACTGCCATAACCGGCGATTTTCATATGGGTCGTTTTATTCATTATTCAGATTCCTTAACAAATCAACCAAACTATTGTAAATAATCGGGGCTGCTTCCGGACCGATGGAATTGACCTCACCATAAGGAGAATTATTTTTATCAAATAAGTATGGCGGTTCATCATCCCATTCACTTTTGGGAATAATATAGCCAATTTCATCGTTCGCCAGGCCAAAAACAAATTTGAACTCTCCTCCCATCAGCGACCGTAATGAGGGTGTCTCAATGGGTGAAATTTCAAAATCCTGCCCAACGGGCGATATGACACCACCGTTCACAATTTCCGGATAAATTTCTCCGGGAACAGTAATAAAACTGGCCGGACCAATTTGAAAGGCAGAAACTTCAGTACGTACCTTCATCCACCCTGTGGTACCATGCTTAATGATGCCCAAAGCAAATCCAAGTCTAAAATTATTATTGGCTAATGGAATAGAAATGGTTTTCGCACGAAGTTTAATAATCGCCCGATCTATTTCAACCGCTTGTTCATTTTCCAAAGCATGCAGCATTAACAATCCAATTTGCTGCCCTTGCGCTTCCGCTTTTTCAAATGTTGCACCTTTGATCGGCTCACCTGAAAATGGATCGGGAATGGCAAATTGAGGCCTCGTCGTCATGAGTCCGCCTATAGAACCATTTACATAAACTGATATACCGCCAATTCCTTCCGCCAATACTTTTGATCCTTTTTTCACTCCGTCTTCTACTGATTTTCTCACATAATGGGGAAAATCCGAACTAATGAGTAAATTGTTGCTCCAGAGCGTTTCCGGATGGTTCGCCCAAGCGATCAATGAACCAAGAGTGGTGTCTGATTTAATATCCAATACCTGCATAATCCGGATGCCATGATCCTCAACTTGAGGATCCCGGGAATCCAGCACAAAATCGGACCCTCCGGTTAATTCCTGAGAAAATTTCAGCTTTGCAAGTCGAATATTTTCTGCAGCATTTTCGATTGAATTTACTATTTGATTTTTTACATATTTCAGATAATCCTGATCTACACCACTTTTAAAAATACCTTCACCCCAGATACCGACCAAATCCGGTCCTTCGTGGGTGTGAGTGCTGGAAATGATAGTATAATCAATATTTAATTCACCCCGCAGCGCATTGCGCACGTCAATTACATCGTCATGTAGGAAACCAATCACATCCAAAGCAACAATCGCCAAGCGTGTTTCGCCGTCATCCAGAACCATAGTTCTTGCCCAAAGATCATCATGAATCCCTTGAGCCGGTCGGCGGTTATGAAACCCAGCCATCCACACAGCATCAAATTCTCCATTTCCATTTTCATCGTTAAACGAATCTCGTTCATCCGGATTATATTTGGCATCCTTGTTGACGTCGTTCCACGTATCGGTAACCGGAGGTGTAATAACCGCTTTACTGAATCCGACTTTAATAGATATGGGCAGATGGGTTGGATTAATGTTTAAATCCACAGCGTAACCGGGATGTTTATCTGATAAATTATTGCTCAAATATCCAAAGATTATGAAAACCATAATCAAAACACCTATGGATAATTTTTTAAGAATATTCATTTATTATTTCCTTGTGAAAATCGTTCCATCATTTCTTTCCAGTTGGTAAAAATAATTCCTTCATTTACCATAAATTGAATCACTTCTTCATCAGAAAACATTTTAGCTTCCCAAACCCGCTGCTGCCAAGAATTGGTAATTTTTTTCAATCCTTCTGTTTCTACTGACGGATGGAATATGATTTCTGAAATGCCCGGTTCCAGTGATTTGATCAGTTGGAAAAAGTTTATCTTTTTTTCTTCGTATGTTTTTCCTTCAGGAACGGAAAAGAAATCATCTAATTTCGGTAACGTATAACTATTCGAGAATTCCATCATTTTATCGGTAATGGGGTATCCCTGACTTCTGAATTTTTCAACTCTTTCGGGAGTGAATTCAATTGCGTTAGCCGGAATCCCGTAATCCATTGCTACACGATAAAAAACTTCCGCATAATCTTCCCTTGAATACAAAGTTCCCATATGGGTATCAATATGATTCGGGTGAAAACCCATTTGAATGGAACGATCGATTTGGGCTTGTATTTCTTTTTCAATTTCTTCAGGCTTTGCCCGCTGGGCCACGTCGATAACTTCCCTCCATAAATAACCGTCCGGGTCCATCAGGTTTGGAATGTCATGTGGATTGGAGACACCGGCCCATCGATAATTTTTCCATTCGCTGGTGAGTGTTAAATGCAACCCCACATCCTTCTCTGGATGATTGGCTGCCCATTCAGCCATATCGTTAAACCAGGGACAGGGCGCCATGGCAGCCGTCGATTGGATTTGACCATTGAGCAAATAGCTTTTTACCGCTTGGTTGGCTTCATAACACATGCCCGAGTCATCCGCATGCAAAATAACGACACGACTTCCTTCTGGGAATCCCAATTTCTCCGCCCAATTACTTTTAGTATGCTCAAAAGCATTCATATTGCCATTCATAAATATTACACAAAAGAATAAAAAAATTCCTGCTTTTTTCATCATCATTTTCCTTTTAACCAGATTTCAAAAAAATGGGTCATTTTTACCTGAACATATTCATTCATAGGAACAGCCGCATCCAGAGTATGGGGCCAGCCTTTCAATCGATAATATTCGTGATAGACCCCCTGTTCTCTCATGACTTTGTCCAAAATATTGCCTTGGTAAATGGGTACAGTTTTATCGATAGTTCCATGGAATGTCAGCGTAGGAGGATCATCTGGTGAAATATACTTGATTGGAGAAGCATTCAAATAAATATCCGGATTCTCACCAAATGTTTCTCCTAAAAATTGTGGTGTTACTTCTTGATTAATGGCAAAATCTGTAGTTAAATCTGTGGGGCCGTATAAATTCACAATGGCCTGAACGTCTGTACTGACTCCTCCATCATCACATCCTGATCCAAAAAACGACTCATCTGCTGTATAGGCAGCCATCATCGCTAAATGGGCCCCGGCGGATCCACCCACTAATGCCACCTTGCTGGAGTCAATACCATATTCGATTCCATGTAATTTGATCCAACGAATTCCACAAATAATATCTTCCAAAGCAGCGGGGAAAATGGCTTCCTGGGAAAAACGATAGGATAAGGATGCTGTGACATATCCTCTTTCGGCAAATGATAAACAATAAACCAAATAATCCTTCTTATCCCCCTTATGCCAGCCTCCGCCATGGATAAAAATAATGACTGGCGCTAATTCGGTTAATGATTCCTCCTTGTAAATATCCAATTTAAGTGATCGTTGATCGGTTTCTTTATAAACAATGTCTTTGGATACAATGATCGAATTAGGGATTTCCGGTTCCAAATCAACCAGATCCAGAAAACCCAATGACACTGCCCATTTCAGGAAAGTCATATTAAAGTAGCCCTTGGGTGGTTCAAGTTTGTCTAGATTTATTTGCGAAAATAATAACGTCGATAAAAATAGATAACCGAAAATCCACCTGATTATCTTATGTTTAATCATAACGGAATGGTAAATCTTAATTGCATCTGAGGCGTAATACCTAGTTCGTAATCCTTGTCTACATATTCATCGTATTTTGAAGCAAAACCACGACCGACGGCTGTTCCCAAAGCAGCACCAAAGATTACGTCGCTCAAATAGTGCTTATTATCATTGATACGGCTGGCGGCAACCAATGTGGCGATACCGTAAGCCATGACACCCACTTTATTCCCGTATAATTCATGGACAATGGCGGCTATTGTAAAACTATGGGAAGTATGTCCTGATGGAAACGACTCACAGCAAGAACTATTTGGGCGCTCCCTGCCAAATCCCCATTTCATTCCATAGGTCAGAAATCCATTTGTAACGAGTGCAAATGTTGAAAATTGCATTTTGGAAATAAAATCCTCCGGGTTATCCTTGTCGATGACGGATGTAGCTAAAATGGACGACCATAAAATCCAATGACCCCAGGTTCCACCATATAAGTCCCCAAAATGGGATACAGGGTCAGACAGCAGCCCTTCATTTTGGGCATAGTCTTTTATCTTCATATCGACTTGGAGCGCACCCAGGGCTCCTAAAGCACCTAATCCTAAAACCCATTGATTGGTCTGGTCTGTCATAATCGACTGACCGGAGTCCTTCCAATAGTCTGCCCAGTCACCAGGTAAATTTTGACATGTCGTTATTCCGGACAAAAAAATAAGCCAGATATATTTTTTATTAATAAACTTCATTCTCATGGTGAAAAGTTGGTGCGAAAGTTCACAAATTCCACACACGAATAAAAGACCTATTTATGAATCCAATACAAATAATGATTATCGGAGCGGGAAACAGGGGCAACGTTTACGCCTCCTACAGTAAGTCATTTCCCGATGAAATGCAAGTTCTAGCGGTGGCTGAACCCAATCCTAAAAAACGAAATGCATTTGCTAAAGCTTATCCATTAAGCAATTCCCATTGTTTCGAATCCTGGGAAGAAGCCATAGGGGAAAATCCGCCTGTCAATGCAGTCATTATTTCAACCCAAGATCAAATGCATGTAGGGCCTGCTCTGGCCGCTTTAGGAGCCGGTTATCATGTGCTTCTGGAAAAACCCATTGCCACCACGATAGAGGATTGCAGGACACTTGCAAGAAAAGCTGAAAAGTCGGGGAAAATATTCGGTCTTTGTCATGTTCTGAGATATACATCCCACTACAAGACAATGAAACATATTATCGATTCTGGTCTCATCGGTGATGTGGTATCGATGGAACATATTGAACCAGTGAATTACTGGCATACGGCCCATTCGTATGTCCGGGGTAACTGGCGGCGAAAAGACAATTCTACCCCCATGATCCTGGCAAAATCCTGTCATGATATGGACTTGCTTCGGTGGTTTGCTGATGCACCCTGCAAATCCATTTCTTCTTTTGGGTCCCTGACCCATTTTAAATTAGAAAATGCTCCGGAAGGCAGTACCAAGCGATGTATGGATAACTGTTCTGTAGAACCAAAATGTCCGTATTCAGCCCTGAAGCTTTATTTGGATATGGAACTCACCGGCTGGCCGGTAAATGTAATTACCGATGACCTCTCGGAACAAGGTCGGACAAAAGCTTTGCAGGAAGGACCATACGGTCGATGTGTTTACCATTGCGATAATGATGTGGTAGATCATCAGGTTGTATCCATGGAATTTGAAAATAAAATTACGGCCTCTTTCACTATGTCCGCTTTTACTAATGGACATCGTCGGACCCGAATCATGGGTACTATGGGCGAAATAATTGGAGATTTTCAGACTATTACCGTCACTGATTTTAGAAATAATAAAACTGAAACAGTCTGGAACCAGGAATCTGACGATCAATATGGTCATGGTGGTGGTGATTACGGACTCATTAACCAGTTCTTAACAGCAGTCCGAGCAAATGATCCTTCCCTATTTGAATCGTCCATAGAAGCATCTCTTGAAAGTCATTTAATGGCTTTTGCTGCAGAAGAGAGTCGGATAAATAATAAGGTGGTGGAGTTGTAATCTTTTAAAAGGTTACTAATTATAATAATTATCCTAATTCACTTTTGTACAAATACTCCTGAAATATGGATATTAATTGCTCACGTTTAAAGCGACATTATTATGAAAATCACTTATAATTAATACTATTTTCATGTATAAATAATGTAAAACGTGAAATTTTATATCATATTAACGGTTTTGATAGTTCCACTGGTTTTCTCATTGTTTTTTAGATTTCTTCACATGAGAGACAAGTTGCTTGCGTCCTTTTTTCTGAACACTGGCAATAATTTCTTCCGCTTTTTCAAATGGAACGGTTATAAAAGAAAATTTATCCATTACTTGAACGCTGCTAATCTGCCTGGAATTAATGGACACCTGTTTGGTAATTAAGTTTACCAGCTTTCTCGGATTCATTCTGTCTTTTTTCCCAAGTGCAACAAAAAGTCTTGTTTTGCCCTGTGGATCGAGTTTTTTGTGTTTCTCGGAAATATCAGTCATTTCACTATATGCTTTCGGATTGAGTTCATCTTCGAAACAATAGTTCAAAACTGCAGCTAATATTTCAGTCGGATTGTGTTCTTCATGGAGCTTTTTTGCCCAATTATAGTATGTCGCATTTATGTCATTTTTTTTAATAGCGATCAGATCTTCGTTTATCTTTCTCTTTTTGGCGTAGATAATATCTTTAACTTTTGGGACAGTTGATTTTTTAATATCTGTCTTGGCCAGCCGCTGAATAAACATAAGCCGTTTATATTCGCTCGGTGTAATAAAGGTAATCGCTGTGCCTTCTTTGCCGGCGCGACCGGTCCGACCAATGCGATGAACATACGCTTCCGGATCCCCGGGCAGCGCATAATTAATTACGTGGGTAAGGTTCATGACATCGATTCCACGCGCTGCTACGTCTGTTGCTACAAGAGTATTGATTCTTTGTTGCCTGAAATTGTTCAGAGTTCGTTCTCTTTGACTTTGAGTAATATCACCATGAATTGCTTCTGCGCTGTACCCTCTATTCATTAGGTGGGATAACACAGAATCAACATCTTTTTTTGTTCTGCAAAATACTAATCCAAAAAAATTATCTTCAATATCTATAATTCGGCATAGCGCCTCAAATTTATCTGATGCTTTTACTTCAAAATAAATCTGTTCCGTCAGATTGGTTGTCAGTTGTTTTGTATGAGCTTTAATAAGTTCATAACCTTCCATATATCTACTAGCGAGTTCTTTTATTTTTCCCGGCATTGTTGCGGAGAACAATAAGGTTCGTTTATCCGGATTGGTATACTTGAAAATTTCTTCCATATCATCGATAAAACCCATATTTAGCATTTCATCAGCTTCATCCAAGATTAAATGCTCAATGTTACCAAGTTTCAGTGTTTTTCTTTTCAAATGGTCTATTACCCTTCCTGGTGTTCCTACGGCGATATGCACACCTTTTTTCAATCTGCGTAACTGTTGATCGATGGATTGTCCTCCATAAATGGGAACCGTTTTGATTGGTTTGTTCCCTTTGAGTGAATTGATTTCCTCAGAGACCTGAATCGCCAATTCGCGTGTCGGAACAAGAATCAATGCCTGAACGGATTTGGATGATGGTTCAATCATGCTGATTAGTGGAAGACCGAAGGCAGCTGTTTTACCCGTTCCTGTCTGAGCTTGTGCAATGATATTGGTATCTTTTCTGAGCATAACAGGAATCGTTAACATCTGAATTTCGGTAGGTTCTTCAAAACCTTTATTGTTGATTGCGTCCAACACATCAGGTGGAAGACCAAGGTTTTTAAATGTTTTTTTCATTAAAATATTTTTCTTTTCTATTTAGGGTATTCTAAAAGGGGCTGTTTCGCCAGGTCATTACACTTCAAAGTAAATAATAAATAGGATCACGGGTATAACCAAACTGAAACATTTTCTTTAATTTCATGGATCCAATTTACCTAAAACAAATCAATTCTCTTCGTGATAACCTTTTTGTTGAATTTCATATAAAATCCCTTGGCGCCTTGGGACAAAATCCATGGACTTAAATTCATCATGCCCCGACAATTTCCACTTGATCCAATTAGATATGTTTTCCATTTCTTCCTTTAGTTCCCAAAGAACAAGAT
>CAZBEY010000011.1:0-5202 GCA_964491015.1 uncultured bacterium
TTAATGGCCCTGCTTTGGATGCTTATGAGAATCAGGTTGCTATTGCCTGGTTTACAGCGCCCAATCATGAGGCGAAAGTGAATGTAGCATTTTCAAAAGATGGCGGGCGATCATTCAGAAATCCGATTCAGATAGATCATGGTTCAGCTATTGGTAGAACCGATGTGAATTGGTTAAATGATAAAACGGTTTTAGTCAGTTGGATCGAAGAGGGTGAAGAAGCGGGTGAATTGATATTAAAATCGATTGGTTTGGATGATGCCAATATAAAAGACCAAAAATCATTTATAATCAATTCCGGACGGGGTAGTGGGTATCCCAAACTGGCATTATCCGGTAACTTCATTTTTATTACATGGACGGACCCGGGGGATGGCGGAAGCATTCGATCCGAGTGGATTTCTATAAAGAAATTTTTATAATTAATCCCTTTCACTTTTTTCTCACTGTTGTAAATTTCTTATACCTGATATGCGTATAAAATTCTTCATCTGGATCACTCGGCTCCTTCTGTTGGTCATGTTTACCGGCGTATTACCGCTGGACGCTGTTTCGATTAGTGCCGCTGAAGCACAACAGGATAAGAAAAAAAAGAAGAAAAAAAGTTCTTCCAAGAAAAAAAAGTCCAGTAAGAAGAAAAAGTCGAATCGGAAGAAATCCGCAAAAAGAAAACCAAGTAGAAAATCATCTAAAAAGAGAAAACCGAGAAGAAAAAGCTCCAAAAAGAAAAGTCCATCGAAAAAACGTCCATCAAAAAAAAGACCACGTAAAAGATCGCCTCAAAAGATAGCAGCAAAGCCTGTCCCCAAAAAAGAAATATCCGTTGTAAAACTCACAAATGATCTATTTGATTATACAAATCAAATGAACACCAGTAGCCGGAGATTGGCCTATGCAACACGGTATTTGGCATCGCCGCAAAAAAAAGAAGTGGTGCGTATTGAATCAAAAGAAAAATATACCACTCGGGACTTTGAAGATGCAGCCGCTAAAGCGCCCTATGATATAATGACTCAGCGTCAATTGGGGATGCATTATGAACAAATTCACGATTGGGAAAATGCCAAAGATGTGTATTTGAGAATTTTATCCCAAAACCCGTTGAATCCGGATGCCCATTTTTATTTGGGCAATATGTACCAAAATATGGGTGAAATGAATAAAGCACGGCAATCTTATGAAGAAGCGCTGGTGTTGGATCCTAATCATCGTGCAACATTGGAGTTATTAGCCGGCGGTAATGGTGGATTAGAAAATCATGCTGTTTTAGAAGAATCCGCAGCACAAAATCCTGAAGGACCGGCACAGAAGTTGACATTGATTAAAAAGAAAATAAATACAGGTGAATTTGAAGACGCAGTCAAATTAGCCATGATCGCTCAAGAGCAATTTCCTAAACAAGGAGGATTTGTCTATTTACAAGGCAAAGCTTATGAGGCATTGGGTGAGATCGAAAGAGCGAAGCAAACTTATCAAAAATCAATCAAAATGGATCCCCGAAATGAAGAAGCCCATTTGTCACTGGGGCATCTTTACTTCAATCAAGGAAAATATGTTTATGCCGCCCTGTCATTCAGTGATGTTGTCTATATGAATAATTATGATATTGATGCTCGTTACATGCAGGGCCTAAGTTATTTTAACGCAAATGAATGGGGAAGAGCAGCCGCAGCTTGGGAAGATTTATTACACTATGCTCCCCAGCATCCTCTGGTAAAAACACTATTACCCCAAGCTTATTATATTTTGGCGGTGGAATATAATCGAATGGGCGAATCATCATTGGGTAGAACTTCATTCAGTAAAGCATTGAGTGTGAATAATCTGTCCAGAAGTTGGCTTCCGGGCGCCATGCGTACATTAGGTAAGTATTATAGAGAAAAAGGAATGCACAAAGAATCTCTGGCCGCCTATCAGGAAGTCGTTGAATTGAAACCCATGGATGCGCAAGCCTATAACGGAATGGGTATTACCTACTGGAAAATGAATGAGCGCCAACTGGCCAAAGCAGCCTGGCAGCGAAGTTTGGAATTGAATCCGGATAATAATGAAGCCAAGGGCTGGCTGTTGATTGCCCATCAAAGCTAAAATATTAGCTTCATTTTCATTTTAATTCAATTATGACAAAATATTTACCCATTGTATTGTTCAGTATTCTGTTATCCCAGACATCCTACCCGGGAGACGATGATGTATGGCAGGGAGTCCATGCCTTCTATAACTATAATACAACGAAAGCTATCACCATTCTGGAAAAAGTTCGGGTAGATTATCCGGAGAATCCAACCGTTCATTTAACCTGGGCTGCTGCTAAATGGCTACACAATCAAGCCAATTCTACCGTGGATCAGACTTATATCGATTTAGAAAATGATTTGAATGAGATTATTCCTATTTATAAAAATTTAGTTCAAGAATTTCCCGATGACCCCGTTTATCAACTATATTATGGTTCTGCAAAAGGACTCATGGCAAGAATCTTTCTGGGAAAGAAGGAATGGATAAATACGTTAGAATGGGCATATAAGGGTTTTCGAATTATCCAAAACGTTGAAAAAGAGTACCCTGATCTGGCTGATGCAGCTCTACCCATTGGTGTGGTAGATTATTATGCGGGATTAAGAAATGAATTGATTCAATTTGGAGCGTCCATGTTTGGACTGGAGCCGGGAAAAGATATTGGATTAAAGAAAATTGAGAAAGCTGCTTCTACAGGGCAGTGGGCCTGGATAGAGGCGAAAGGTATCTTAACTTTCCTCTACCTGTGGGTGGAACTCAATCCGGAATTGGCATTGAAACACAGTTCAAAACTGGTTGAAGAATTCCCAAAGAATTTTTATTTCAGAATATTATATACTGAAAGTTTGATCAGAAATAAAGAAATGGAATCCGGGTTTTCATCTCTGAATACATTGAAAATAATGATTCCTAAATTAACTGAAATACAACAGAATTGGTATTACGGTTACATGGAATATGAATGGGCCTTATATTTTTTTACGAATGGGGATAGGGAGGAAGCAATGGTTCATGTTAATGAGTCGGTAGAAAAATATGGCGCAGAATTGGATATCATCCTTGCCAACGCTTGGTATTTAAAGGGGCAGCTCCACGATTTAAACCATGAACGTGAAATGGCCATTGCGGCTTACCGGCATTGCGTTAACTTGGATAACTATACGTTCGCCATTGATTATTCCAAGCTCCATATCAAAACACCTTTTCATCAGTAAATTCTCCTGTGGAAAACCCTAATCAACCGTATTGTAACAGCTTAAGCCGCTATTCACGATTCAAAACAAAAGAAGTGGCTGTGGGTGATGTCATTATTGGTGGTGACTATCCAATTCGAATTCAATCCATGACCACTACCGACACCATGGATACAAATGCCACGGTGGAACAATCAATACGATTGTTTAATTCAGGTTGTGAAATTGTCCGAATTACAGCTCCAAGTATGAAAGAAGCTGAAAATTTAAAAAATATCAAAAAAGAACTCCATCATTATGGATACTATATTCCGTTAGTTGCAGACATCCATTTTACCCCGAATGCTGCTGAAATCGCAGCCAGAATTGTTGAAAAAGTTCGAATCAATCCCGGGAATTATGCCGATAAGAAAAAAATGGATTATTATGAATATTCGGATACCCAGTATAATGAAGAATTAGAAAGAATTAGAGATCGATTTCTCCCATTAATTAAAATTTGCAAAGAGGAGGGGACTACTTTACGCATTGGAACCAACCATGGCTCCCTGTCGGATCGTATTATGAATCGTTATGGGGACACTCCGTTGGGCATGGTGGAATCAGCCATGGAGTTCACCCGTTTTTGTATCGATGAAAATTATCACGACATCATTTTTTCCATGAAAGCCAGTAACCCGCAAGTCATGGTTCAAGCTTATCGGTTACTTGCAGCAACCATGATAAAGAAGGGATTGAATTATCCTCTCCATTTGGGAGTGACGGAAGCCGGTGAAGGCGAAGACGGGCGAATTAAATCTGCTGTGGGAATTGGGACACTTTTGGAAGACGGCTTAGGAGATACAATCCGTGTTTCACTAACCGAAGAACCTGAAGCAGAAATACCGGTGGCACAAGCTCTGGTGACACGTTACGATGAAAAACGGACTGCTCAATTACCAGAAATTAATAATCCAACGTTTAATCCCTTTGAGTATGCAAAAAGGGAATCAATCGAAATTGGGAATATCGGTGGAGACCATGTTCCACGTATTGTTGCTGATTTGAGTCAATTGAATGATATTAAACCATCTGATTTAAAAAAATGCGGCCATGACTATAATGAGATATTAGATAAATGGATCACCGCCGATATGTCTGCGGATTTAATTTACGTTGGCAGCCATTCTCTTCATTTCAATCTTCCTGGTACTGTCGGTATTATACAAGATATTGATTCATGGCAGGAAAAGAAAAACCATTACCCCTTATCATCCTTTCCGTATGATTCGATGGATTCTACTGAAAAACATTTTGTCAATATATCTTTAGATCAAATTAATGGTAATACGGTTAAACGGTTTTCGGATAATGTTATTCTGGTCATTGCTCCTGTATCGGATCATGCTATGGCAGAAATGCGATTGGCATTTTTTATGCTTGAAAAACTGAATTGTAAACTACCTGTGATTCTAAAATGCAAATATGAAGAATTGGATAAAGAAAAATGCCGTTTGGCCATGGCCACTGATTTTGGTGGCTTACTGATCGATGGATATGGGGACGGAGTCTGGCTGCAATCTGACTGCGAGATCGATTTTATCAATCACACTATGTTCGGTATTTTACAAGCCACCAGAACACGCATCTCCAAAACAGAATATATTTCATGCCCATCCTGCGGCCGGACTTTATTCAATCTTCAGGATATCACAGCAAAGATTCGTGAGCGAACCAGTCATCTTAAAGGCGTAAAAATTGGGATAATGGGTTGTATTGTCAATGGACCAGGTGAAATGGCTGATGCGGATTATGGATATGTGGGAAGCGGCAAAGGCGTTATTTCATTGTATAAAGGAAAAGAAGTAGTGCACAAAAATTTACCGTCAGAGTGTGCTGTCGATGAACTGATTAATTTAATCAAGGAAAATGGCGATTGGGTTGATGAAAGACTGGTGAGTGGTAGAGCGGTAACTGGTGAGTGGTAGAACGGTAACTGGTGAGTGGTAGA
>CAZBEY010000011.1:5302-45782 GCA_964491015.1 uncultured bacterium
TGAGTGGTAGAACGGTAACTGGTGAGTGGTAGAGCGGTAACTGGTGAGTGGTAGAGCGGTAACTGGTAATTGTAATTCAGGGCTCCTCACAAGTTACCCTGCCTGCTTGCCGGCACGGCAATAACCACTTACCAATAATTACTTGAACGCTTTGATTTGATATGTCTCTCTTTGTAGGTTCAGGCTCATCATTTTATAATAGGTATGATATGAAAAAGTTATTCATCCCCGTTTTACTCATTTCATTTATTTGGTCCCAAGATTTTGAGCCAACAAAAATGACACCAATTGTTGCATATTGGAAAACATTAACTCCTGGTCAAAAAGAAACATATTTGTTTTCTTATTTGACGCAAACGTATGAAACCTATACCGGGTTAAAAGAAGAATTGGGTCATAATGAGCTTACAAAATGGTATTATGATAATCGAGCTGAGCAGGTGTTTGGCATTTTTGATCAATTGAATGAAACAGATTTGAAAGAATTTGTCGGCTGGATTGATGAATTTTACAGCAATGAAGAATTTGCGGATAGGCCCTTTTACGAAGCGATGGCCTTTGCTTTTCGATTTCAGCAGTCTGCCGGTGAAACACTTTGGGAAAAATATGAAAATGTAAAATTCAGGAAAATTAAGCCTGAAGAGGAGTAATGTCATTATATAAACCGAAATTCCTGGCGGAATGGAATACCATCAGACAAGAGGGTGGTTATAAACTATTATTCAGGGAAAAAGGATGGAAAGTGTTGGTTGCATTTATCGCTTTCTACCTTGTTCGTGATTCGATTATTTACCTTTTAATTCCCTACTTGACTGTCAAGGGAATTATAACATGCAATTGATGCTGTCGAAAGTATTAAGCTCAGCGATACTTGGAATTGATGCCTATATTGTAGACGTAGAAGCCCATTTAACAGGGGCAAAACTACCGCAATTCAGGACGGTAGGTCTCCCGGAGGGAGCTGTAAAAGAAAGTAAAGAACGGGTCCGAGCTGCCATTAAGAATACAGGATATACATTTCCTCACAAGCATGTAACAATCAATCTAGCTCCGGCAGATATTCGCAAAGAGGGAAGCGCTTTCGATTTACCCATCGCTGTGGGCATTTTAGCTGCCATTGGAGAAGTCAGGCATACCTATTTGGAAAAAATGCTATTATTAGGTGAATTGGCTTTGGATGGATCACTTAGACCGATTCGCGGCGCTTTACCGGTGGCATTATGCGCAAAAGCCAAAGGAATTAAAGGGGTGGTACTTCCGGAGGAAAACGCCAGCGAGGCTGGTGTAGTAGATGGAGTCAAAGTCGTTGGTGTTAAGTCTTTGGCGGATGTCGTTGCCATTTTAAATGATGAAGAAACTTTTTCTCCCATCGTGGTGGATCAGAAAGCGCTCTTCAAATCGTATCAAAAATATGGGGTGGATTTTGTAGACGTCAAAGGGCAAGAACAGGTAAAACGAGCGTTGGAAGTCGCCGCTGCCGGCAGCCATAATGTGATTATGATTGGTCCTCCGGGGAGCGGCAAGACCATGCTGGCAAAACGGCTGCCGACCATTCTACCTGATCTTATTTTGGATGAAGCATTGGAAACAACGAAAATTCATTCAGTGGCAGGATTATTACCGGAGGGGCAGGGAATCATTGCCACACGGCCGTTTCGAGCTCCCCATCACACTATCAGTGATGCCGGACTCATCGGCGGCGGGTCGGTACCAAAACCCGGAGAAGTGAGTTTATCTCACAACGGTGTTTTATTTTTAGATGAACTTCCGGAATTCAAGAAAAATGTTTTGGAAGTGATGCGCCAGCCGTTGGAAAATGGAGAAGTAACCATTGCCAGAGCAGCCATATCTCTCAGTTATCCATCCCGGTTTATGCTGGTAGCAGCCATGAATCCTTGTCCATGTGGATATTCCACCGATCCGCAAAATGAATGCACCTGTTCTCCCCAGATTATCCAGAAATACATGAGTCGCATCTCCGGACCTTTGATGGACCGGATTGATATTCATATCGAAGTACCGGCAGTTCCATTTGCAGACCTAACGGCGAAAGAGGACGGAGAAAAATCAGATTATATTCGAAAGAGAGTTCAAATAACCCGGCAGATTCAATTAAATCGCTTTGCTTCAAGAACCGGGATATACAGCAATGCCCAAATGGAAACCGGCGATCTGAATATATACTGTAAACTGGATAAAGAAGCCGGCTCTTTACTGAAGCAAGCGATGGAAAAACTGGGTCTATCCGCCAGGGCATATGATAGAATATTAAAAGTCTCCCGAACCATTGCTGATCTGGAATCAGCAGAAAATATTCAACCCCAGCATGTGAGTGAAGCCATTCAGTACAGAAGTTTAGACAGGCAGTTGTGGTTGGAGTAATGCTGTTTTAATCTGTTCAGTGGGCTTTTCAAAGCCTTATTAGTATCCTTTATCTGCCATTAACCTTGAAAAGGTAGGAGTGATAGTCAGCAGAAAGAAAAGTACATTTTTCCCGCCTTTTCAAGGTTTTTTAAAGAATAAACTTTGCGAAAGTTTTGAACTTTCGCAAAGTTAAATTCTTCTCCTAATTATTAAAGGATATTATGCATTTAATCATTTCGACAGATTTAAGTCCTAACAGCAAAACGATTGTCTTGGCAGAAAATGCTTTATCAGATTTTAATGAAATGAATGTGGAAGCTGAATTAGTCGATCTTTCAGAGAATGATCTTCCATTTTGTGATGGCAAAAAATGTTATAAAAATCAGGCAGTCCAGGAATTGACAGAAATAATCACTGCAGCAGATTCATTAATTATCGTTAGCCCTGTTTATAATTATGATCTAAATGCAGCAGCAAAAAACTTATTGGAACTCACTGGTGGCGGCTGGAATGAAAAAGTAGTCGGGTTTATATGCAAAGCGGGAGGGAAAAGCGGTTTTATGTCTGTGATGCCATTTGCCAATAGCCTGATGCTGGATTTCCGGTGCCATATTATTCCCCGGTTTGTTTACGTAACAAGCGACGCATTTAATGGAAATGACCTGGTAGACGATGAAATTGTCAATCGTATAGAAGAATTGGTTAATTCGATTATCAAATGGTCTTCATGAATTACTAAGCTATAATTGAAGATCGGTTATGGCCGTGCCTGGCAGTGGGTAGGGTAACTGATTTGCAGTGTTAATGTGTTATATGATTATGTTTGGTAGCCCTATGTCACATCAAAACATCAACAACTGAACGTATGAATATTTATTTTCTACAGCTGAGTTTCACAACAATGAATTCAAATATTTCCTAATCCAAATCCATATTCCTAATCAAATTTTTTGTTTAGATTCCCCCGATGAATAGAATCATTGTCATTTTCATTGCATTGTATTTCACCGGCTGCGCACCGGTATCGATGGTCATTGACCGCTATGACAATAAACAGAAAAAAACCGTTGCCATGATGAAAGTGAATAAAACAGGCGGGGTCAGGGATTCTGTCATAGTGGAATTATTGACTTATCATTCAAATGGACAATTGGCTTCAACAAAGAATATGGCCGGACGTATTCAGCAGGGGAAATATACAGCATTCTCACCAGGAGGACAGATTATTGTTGAAGGTCGGTACGAAAATGATAAGAGACATAAAAAATGGGTATGGACAGGGGAAGATGGAATACCAGATTCAATAATAACCTACAAGGTGGGCTTATTGTCAGGAAAAGTTCTTCACTATGGGCCTAATGGTCAAATATTAATCAAGGGACAATACGTTAATAATCAAAAACACGGAAAATGGATCTGGACAGGCGAGGATGGCCTACCTGACTCATTAAAAACATTCGAAAAAGGAAAATTATGGGGTAAAGTTTTTCATTATGCGTCTGACGGACAGGTTTTAATCAGTGGACGATATGAGAATAACCACAGGCATGGAAAATGGCAATGGACTGGCGAAGATGGAATACGCGACTCCCTTAAAACATATATCCAAGGAAAATTATCAGGAAAAGTTAATTATTACGCAATTGACGGTCAAATTATTGTTAAAGGACAGTATGAAAATAACCGAAAGTTTAAAAAATGGGTTTGGACAGGAACGGACGGGATTCTTGATTCGGTGATCAGTTTTGATCGTGGAATGTTATCAGGTAAAAAAATTATTTATTATGATAATGGTGAGAAAAAATCGGTGGAGGAATACGCAAATCATAAAAAAAATGGCATATCAATAAATTATAATGAATCGGGTTTAGTAACAATAAAAGCAGCATATATTAATGATATCCCACATGGTATATGGACTTGGTATAATGAAAATGGAAAGAAAGCTCGCAGCATATCCTATTTGCACGGGATAAAAAATGGTCCCGTAACCATTTGGAATAATGAAGGGAAAAAGACGTTAACAGGTAAATATATTAACGATATTAAAAATGGTGAATGGAAATGGTATAGAGAAGAAAAACAACAACAACTGGATTCTCTGATTGAATACTCCAATAACGTTTATTCAGGGAAATATAGGATTTGGCATTTCAATGGAGAAAAAGCAATCACCGGGCAATATGAAAATGGATTGAAAACAGGTGAATGGAATTGGTATTCTATCGAAGGCATTTTGGACTCAACAAAATCATTTCTCCGGGGTATCCTCCATGGCGAGGTAACCCATTATGATGATGGAGTCGTAAAAAGTGAGGAAGTGTTCTTAAACGGTAAAACAAATGGTATACAAAATAATTATTATCCCGATGGCAGTTTAAAATCAACTTATACATTTTCGTTTGGAATCAAAAATGGCCCTTTCACTGATTGGAATGAAAATGGGTTTAAAAAACAAAAGGGCTATTATAAAAATGATAAACTGGATGGAGTGTATTATCGTTGGTTTAATCATGGAGAATATTCAAGTATCACTACGTATCAAAATGGGAACATCCATGGAGTTATGCGAACCTACAGTCCAACAGGCGCCATAACATCTGAAGAGTTTTATAATCTCAACCAACCATCATGCCGAATTGATTATCATGATAATGGATTTTTAAAACAGATTCAAATTTTCGAGGTTGGAAATACTGTTTACCAGAGAAATTGGAATAAGCTTGGTGTGGATGTTACAGACGAAAAGTTCAAATTTGGATTACGAGAAACCAGGGAAATGTATCCATCAGGAAACCTCAAAACAGTCACTTCTTATAAAAAGGACGTCCTCCATGGTCTATCACGGCATTTTAACGAAGATTATTCGCTCATCAGTCTAAATCTTTACGTTGGAGGCCAGCATATATTTAATCGGAAAATAGAAAAAAATAATATCTCAACAGATACACTTTTTCCCAATAGTCCACAGCAAATTATTGTTCGGTTAAAAGAAGATGAGAATTAAAAGAAAAGGGATCTTAACAAAACCTAGTGTCGGGTCAACCATGTATTAGCGCAACCAATTCTGGTTATTTTAGCCGATAATGTTGTTGAATATCTTAACCATAGCTTCCGGCTACGCTGAAAATATTCGCCTTGTTACCGCCAAAAATTCCTGCGACTTTTTGCACACTACACACTTGACACAACACTAGGGTATAAAGAAAAAAGAGATAAAATTTGTTTGATTAAGGCGGGGAAATGCAATTAATAGCACAGCTATTAATAAGTTTTCCAACGAAAAGTATATGAATTTTATTCTTTATTAATTTGTGTAATAGGTTTTTCAAAGGTCTCTTATAGTTTGTAATTTCCCCGCCCTATGATCACTCTACTTCAAGATATTTATATAATCTGGAGCCCGCCTCTTATAACTATTTTTGTTGGATTATTGGCAGGCTGGCTCTTTAGGAGATTATTCCATAGCCGGATAAAAAAAATCACAATTAAAACAACCTGGAAAGGTGATGATATTGTATTTAATGCAATAGAAAAGCACGTTGTTTCCTGGTTCTTTTTGGGCGCCTTTTATATTGCAGCAAACAATATTCAAATTGGAACCCCTTACAACAACTATGCTGCAAAATTGGCTTTAACTTTGTTAATGCTGTCTATCACCATGTCGGCTTCTACCATGACTATTAATCTATTGGATCAATGGTCTGAAAGTAAAGGAACAAGATTCCCTTCAACGGCTATTTTTTCCAATTTGGCAAGATTCACCATTATCGCCATTGGAATTATGATTATTCTCCAGTCATTCGGTATTTCAATAGCGCCCATTTTAACCGCCCTTGGAGTTGGTGGTCTTGCAATTTCGCTCGCCTTGAAGGATACGTTATCGGATTTTTTCGCCGGCTTACATATTTTACTTTCACAAAAAGTTCGGGTGGGTGATTTTGTCCAATTGGATAGCGGTCATACGGGATATATAACCAATATTACATGGCGGAACACGACCATGGTGGAAAGAGCCAATAACGTTATTTCAATTCCGAATAATAAATTGTCCCAGGCTATTACGAAAAATTATGACTTGAAGGATACGAGCTATTCAATCAAGATACCGGTTGGAGTGGCATACGACAGCGATTTAGAACTCGTTGAACGGGTCACAACAGACGTCGCTCAATCGGTGATTAATGATTTGGATGAAGCCAGTAAAGATTATGAACCAATCGTACGATTTCAACTTTTTGGTGATTCGAGTATCAATTTTACTGTTTATTTGCGAGCAGAAAAATATGGTGGTCATAATCCAATCATACATGAATTTATAAAACGGCTTCATAAACGATTTGGTGAAGAAGGAATTGAAATTCCCTTTCCCATGCGTACAGTTGTGTATCAAAACCCGGAAGAATGAAATCGATTATTATCATCGGTGTTTTACTTGCCGGACTCGCAGTTCTCCTGGGCGCATTTGGCGCTCATGGGCTTAAAACAAAAGTGTCTCCAGAAGATTTAACTGTATTTGAAACGGCAGTCAAATATCACATGTCTCATGCGTTGGGTTTAATTCTAATTGGACTCCTTGGATTTCATTTTCCGGAGCAAATAATTCAAATCCCTGCCTATCTGATAATGGCCGGTATGCTCATTTTCTCAGGAAGTCTTTATATATTGGTTGTGACGGGAACACGTTGGTTAGGGGCCATCACGCCTCTTGGTGGACTATCCTTGATCGCCGGTTGGTTGCTGTTGGCGTATAATATCTACCGGTCTGGTTAATTCAGAGTTCATGAGGGTTGATCAGCCTCAAAAACGCCACATGTCCGTGTGGACGGCATCGTCATTCGTTGTAGCATCCATGATAGGTACAGGTGTGTTTACCAGTCTTGGTTTTCAGTTAATTGAAATGCAATCTGTATTCCCGCTTCTCATGCTTTGGGTCCTCGGTGGTGTGGTTGCTTTTTGCGGCGCTTTAACTTATAGCGAACTGGGGGCTGCCTTACCTCGATCAGGAGGAGAATATCATTTATTAAGCCGTATCATTAACCCAGCCGTTGGTTTTGCCGGAGGATTTGTATCCGCCACCATTGGATTTTCGGCGCCGGCTGTACTGGCAGCTATCGCTCTTGGAAATTATATTTCAGCAGTTTTTCCCGTAATTCAGCCTGTATGGACAGCTTTTTTTATCATCATTACTATTCATGGTCTGCATTCCACAAGTTTAAAGTGGGGTACTTTATTTCAGGATTGGTCTACAGCGATGAAAATAGGATTATTACTCCTTTTTATTATAAACGGTTTCTTAGTTAAGAACCCTGAATCAATATCAATTATACCCAAAACCGGAGATTGGGACGTCATGTTGGGCTCAGGGTTTGCTGTGAGCCTGGTGTGGGTATCATATGCATATACTGGATGGAATTCAGCCATTTATGTCGCCGGTGAAGTAAAAAATCCGATGCGGGAAATTCCAAGATCATTATTAATAAGCACCGGTTTTGTTACATTATTGTATGTTTTGTTGAATTTCATTTTTCTGCATACTGCTCCCGTGAATGAATTGATTGGAAAAGTTGAAGTTGGATATATTTCAGGTGTGTTTGTATTTGGTCAAACGGGTGCAAAGATCATGGCAATCGGTATTTCCATATTACTTTTATCTACAGTCAGCAGCTTGATATATATCGGTCCACGGATTATGCAAACGATGGGTGAGGACCATAGTTACATAAAGATTTTGGCCCGGCGAAACGGCGATGGAATTCCAATTTATGCCTTTGCACTGCAATTGGTTATTTCTGTGATATTTCTTTTCACATCATCATTTGAACAGGTATTGATGTACTCCGGTATAGCTCTAATTATTACGACAACTATTACAGTTTTTTCACTATTCGTTTTGCGCCGCCGCGAACCGAAATTGTCACGGCCATATAAAGCTTGGGGATATCCATGGACGCCCATTATTTTCCTAATCGTAAACATTTGGATTCTATATTACACCATTCAGGAGAAGCCATTAGAATCATTGGTCGGGATACTAATTTTTCTTTTCAGTTTGGGTTTATTCTATTTTGGCAAAGTATTCGAAAAACGAAATGAAAAACAGATGAATTAACTAATTTTTGGAATGTTGTCTCGAATTTATGACTCTTGTAAATTTCATTGAGAATTCAACCTGCCAATCAATAATTAATCAGCTATTTAGTATCTTATGCATTTAAAAATAAAGCCATTTAATTCAATTGTTCAAGATAGATATGAACATCATGGTCATTTTCATGATGGAGATGCCGGAATCGATTTATTTGCTATTGATAAGCAGGCTATTAGAGCAGGAGAGACTGCATTCATTCATTTACAGATTTCATGTGAGAATTCTGAAAATAAACCTTACTTGCTAATGCCCCGCTCCAGCATAGCCAAGACGCCACTTCGGTTGAGTAATTCTATTGGTCTCATCGATGGAGGATATCGAGGAGAAATCATGGCGTCCGTGGATAATATTAAAAATAAAGATTATTCCGTTGAACCGGGTCAGCGTTTGTTTCAGCTTGTTGCCATGGACGGCTCACCTGTCCATATTGAAATTGTGAAACATTTGACAGAAACCACCCGGGGAAGCGGCGGTTTTGGCAGTACAGGAAAATAGTGTATTAATGCGAACAATACACTCATTCGTAAAAATTAAAAAACCCCTAAAATAAATCAAAATCAATAAGTCAAACGGCTGACTGGCACTCAACTGTAAAGAGTGCTAATTTTACTTGTATCACATTTTTTTTAACATATAACTTCCGTGCTGTAAAATGGCATTTTACTGAAAGATGAATAAAAAAATAACAACCAAAATAGGAGTTTAAAGATGGCTTTAAACATCAAACCATTGGCTGATCGTGTAGTTGTAGAAGCTGCTGCTGCTGAGGAAAAATCCTCCGGCGGTATTATTCTTCCAGATACTGCACAAGAAAAGCCGCAACAAGGAACAGTCGTAGCTGTAGGACCTGGCAAAGCTAGCGATGCAGGTACAATCGTTGACATGACTGTTAAATCTGGTGACAAAGTTCTGTATGGCAAATATTCCGGTACAGAAGTCAACCACGAAGGCAAAGAATACTTAATCATGCGCGAGAGTGATATTCTCGCCATACTATAAGGAGGAATGAACTCATGGCAAAAGAAATTGCTTATAGTTTAGACGCAAGGTCTGCCCTGAAATCCGGAGTGGATAAATTGGCAGATGCAGTTAAGGTGACATTGGGGCCGAAAGGCAGGAATGTCGTCATTGAAAAGAAATTTGGCGCTCCGACCGTAACCAAAGACGGTGTTTCAGTGGCAAAGGAAATTGAACTAGACAATAAATTAGAAAATGTTGGTGCACAAATGGTTCGTGAAGTCGCGTCCAAGACATCAGATGTTGCAGGTGATGGTACAACCACCGCCACTGTTTTGGCTCAAGCTCTCGTTGCTGAAGGTCTGAAAAATGTAACAGCCGGCGCCAATCCCATGTCGATTAAACGGGGTATTGATGCGGGTCGTAACGCTGTTGTTGATGCGTTGAAAGCTCAGAGTAAAGATCTTCCAGACTCATCACAAATTGCAAATGTGGCTACCATTTCCGCAAATGACGATTCAGAGATTGGTGAAAAAATTGCTGAAGCAATGGAAAAAGTTGGAAAAGACGGTGTGATTACAGTGGAAGACAGCAAAACAGCAGAAACCTTCCTGGAATTTGTAGAAGGTATGCAGTTTGATCGTGGGTATTTGTCACCGTATTTCGTGACCAATTCTGAATCGATGGAATCTGAATTGGAAGACCCTTATTTGCTCATCTACGATAAAAAGCTCAGTAATATGAAAGACCTTCTTCCGTTGCTGGAAAAAGTAGTCCAAACAGGGAAACCGGTTTTGATTATTGCTGAAGATGTTGAAGGCGAAGCCCTGGCAACACTCGTTGTGAACAAATTGCGCGGTACATTTAAGGTATTGGCTGTAAAAGCGCCTGGATTTGGTGATCGCCGTAAAGCCATGCTGGAAGATATTGCTGTTCTGACCGGTGGAACGGTTGTTTCTGAAGATGCCGGATACAAATTGGAAAACGCAACTTTGGAATACTTAGGTACGGCAAAACGTGTTGTGTCCGATAAAGATAATACAACCATCGTTGACGGAGGTGGTACCAAAGAAGCTATTACCGCTCGTATTAACGAAATCAAAGTACAGATTGACAAAACAACATCCGATTATGACCGTGAAAAACTACAGGAAAGACTTGCAAAGCTTTCCGGTGGTGTAGCTGTGATCAATGTTGGGGCTGCCACGGAAGTGGAAATGAAAGAAAAGAAAGCCCGTGTTGAAGATGCACTCCATGCGACACGTGCAGCAGTGGAAGAAGGAATTATTCCCGGCGGTGGCGTTGCATTACTCAGAGCGCAGGATGCTTTGGGTCAATTGAAAGTTAGCGATACCCAATCTGTGGGCGTGGACATTCTACGGCGTGCGTTGGAAGCGCCGATTCGTCAGATTTGCAGTAATGCAGGTGTGGAGCCGGCCATTGTTGTTCAAAAAGTGCGTGATGGTAAAGACGCTTTTGGATTTGATGCCCGCAATGAAGAATATGTTGATCTAATGGAAGCTGGTATTATCGATCCGACTAAAGTAGCTCGCGTTGCTGTCGAAAATGCGTGTTCCATAGCCGGAATGATATTGACAACAGAAGCTGCGGTGACTGAAATCCCTGAAAAAGAACCACCAATGCCACCGATGGGTGATCCCGGAATGGGCGGCATGGGCGGAATGATGTAAACCCATCCTCAAGTTAAAAAAAGCCTCGAAATTTTCGGGGCTTTTTTATTTCTACTCATTGACTAAAGAACATAACGAGAAGTAACTTTATTTTTCCCATGGACATCATTCGTTTACATAATATGCAGTTTTACGGTTTTCACGGCGTGAGTGAATTTGAAAAACATCTTGGCGGTAAATTCGAAGTAGATGTTGAAATGAGTGCAGATTTAAAGCAGGCATGCAAAACAGATGACTTATCTGAATCGATTGATTATGAAGCTGTGTATCATTCAGTTGCCGGATGTATTAAAAATGATAATTATTACTTAATTGAAGCTTTGGCGGATTCAATAGCCAAAGCATTATTAAAAGAATTTTCTATGGACGAAGTCAATATCAGAGTACGAAAACCTCATGCACCTATTAATGGAATGCTGGATACGGTAGAAGTAGAAATATCCCGAACAAGGAAAGATTATGATTGAGACAGGCTTTCTTTCATTTGGCTCTAATTTAGGAGATAAGGAAGCGAATATTGCCGGAGCCATTACTGCCTTATCCACATTTCACGAAATAAGTGACCTAACAAGTGCTTCCTTTTATAATTCGCCTCCACTTTATAACAAGGAACAACCCGACTTTCTAAATACAGTCGTTAAATATACGACCACATTTTCGGCATTTGAACTTTTTGATGCTTGCCAAAATGTTGAGAGACTTTTAGGCCGCCCTGAAAAAAGGGATAAAAACACACCTCGAAGTATCGATATCGATATTTTAACTTATGGAACATCCTTCATTGAGACAGAGGTGTTAACTATTCCACACCCCGATTTAGCAAATAGGAGATTTGTGTTGGTTCCCTGGTCAGAACTTACTCCCGATGAAATTGTACCGGTTTATAATATTTCTGTTCAGAATCTGCTCTCTATTTGTAATGATACCTCAAATGTAACTAAACATGTAATGGAAAAGAACGCATGAGAAATTTGTACTATGTAGCTATCGAAGGACCTATTGGAGTAGGTAAAACCAGTTTGGCAAAATTACTCGCTGAACGGTTAGGAGCACGATTAATATTAGAAGGATTTGATGAGAATCCATTTTTATCTGAATTCTATGAAGATCCCCAACGATATGCGTTTCAGACACAATTATTTTTCCTGCTCCAGCGCTATCAGCAACAGCAGGAATTAAGACAAGTGGATATGTTCCACAATCTGCTCATTGCTGATTATATGTTTGTGAAAGATCGATTATTTGCGTCTTTGAATCTGGATGAAAAAGAAATGATATTATATGAGACAGTCGCAAATTTATTGGAACGAAATGTCATTAATCCCGATTTGGTCATTTATCTCCAGGCAGATACGGACACGTTGATGAAAAATATTTCTCGTCGTGGAAGAGATATGGAAAAAAATATTTCTGAAGAATATATTGATGCCTTGAATCAGTTATATACGGAATACTTTTTTCGTTATCAAGATACACCTCTGGTTATTATCAATACAAATAATATTGATTTTGTACATAATCCCACGGACCTTGACGAAGTGATAAATTATATTCGGCAACCGGTAACGGGGACTAAATTTTTTAATCCCGTCGCCAGGTAACCTCATGCTGAAAACGTTTTTAATATTTGTTCTTATTTATGCAGGGTATAAACTGTATCAGAATGTTAAAATAGTGGAACGATCTCCAAAGAAAAACAAAGTAAATTATAAAAATATGGAAATTAGAGATGCGGAATTTGAAGATGTAGATGATG
The DNA here is from genome assembly GCA_964491015.1 of uncultured bacterium. Taxonomy (GTDB): domain Bacteria; phylum Fidelibacterota; class Marinisomatia; order Marinisomatales; family TCS55; genus JADFRD01. Next base: position 18,222 of record CAZBEY010000011.1, read on the forward strand.
AAAAAAATTAAGCGCATTATGTACTCTGATATTCCCCAATACCGCCATGCAGGTTTATTGGTATTTCGCATTGGAATTGCATATTTATTTGTCACAAATCACGGTTGGGATAAATTGATTGCCGGACCGGAGCGCTGGGCTAAAATTGGTGAATTTGGTATGTCTCATCTGGGAATTACATTCTTTTACTCATTTTTCGGTTTTATGGCCGCTGTGTCGGAATCAATAGGCGCTTTGTGTATAGGACTTGGATTATTCTTTCGCCCTGCCACATTTCTTTTGATGACTACAATGGCAGTGGGAGTGAATATGCATATCCTGACAGGAAAAGGAACCCCTGAATTAGCTTTGATTTATGCTTTTAGTTGTGGAGCATTATTGCTGACAGGTCCAGGTGATTATAATCTCGATAATCAACTATTTAACCGACAATAATCCATGAGAAAACACCATAAGTGAACTAATCATGAAAGCAGCAAGAATTCATTCTCACGGAGATGGAACAACAATTCAAATTGACAATGTTCCAATACCGGCTCCTCAACCCGGTCAGGTTTGCGTAAACATAAAAGCAGCCGCACTTAATCATCTTGATATTTGGGTACGAAAAGGATTCCCCGGACTAAAACTACCCATGATTTTAGGGAGTGATGGCGCCGGAATCATTCATCAAACGGGGAAAGGTACTTCTCGATTCCAGGATGGAGATGAAGTAATCATTCAGCCTTTGGTATACTGTGGGAAATGTCGTCAGTGCATGGCCGGGAAAGAAAATTACTGTGAAAAAATGGGAATTCTGGGCGAATCTACTGATGGCACAAATTGTGAGTATATAATTCTGGATGAGCGATTTGTCGAACTAAAACCAGCAGATTTATCCTTTGAAGTCGCTGCAGCATTCCCACTGGCAGGGCAGACAGCGTATCAGATGTTGATCAAACGGGCAGGAATTCAGCCTGGTGAAAATATTTTGGTATGGGGAGCGAGTTCTGGTGTGGGGCATTTGGCTGTCCAAATTGCGAAAGCCGCTGGGTGCAAAGTAGTTGCAACGGCCGGTACGAAGGAAAAATGTCAATTTGCCTGGGAACTTGGCGCAGATTTAGTCGTGGATCATTATGAAAATGATATCGTTAATGAAATTAAGAATTTCTGTGGAAAAGTGGATGTCGTTCTGGAACATGTTGGTCAAAAAACATGGGAAACGAGTATGATAGTATTAAATAAAGGAGGCCGTGTGGTCACCTGTGGTGCCACAACAGGTGCAAGTGTTTCCATCGATTTACGCCATTTATTTTACAAACAACAAACCGTATTGGGCTCAACAATGGGAGATGCTGATTCGTTGAATCAGGTAATCAAAATGGTCGCGAAAAAGCAAGTTGTTCCAATGGTTGATAAACTTTTTCCTTTGGAGGACATACAATCTGCTCACGAATATTTGGAAGAGAGTAATCAATTCGGGAAAGTCGTAATAGAAATATGATAATAGAAAAATATATTGGAAAAGATACTTCGCAACAATTTCTGCATACGCCTCCCACTACGCCAAGGCTGCGGAGGGCAAGAAGACTGCTGCCAAGTCAAACTTCCGAAAAGTTGACGAAAATAATATTTGCATTGAGTTTCATTTTTGCCGCTTCTCTATTTTCTGCCGAAGGGTACAAAGGTTTTGGGTTCCAGGTGGGTGAGCAGGGATCGGGATTATTTTATCATCAATCATGGCGTTCAAGTGATGCACTGCAATGGCTTGTCCATGGCAGCATTTTTGATGTTAAAGGCGACGATCAACTGATGGTTTATGATTATTACACTGGGCAATACAGATCGGTGGGAGATAAGTATGTTCTTATCTTGCCTATGTTTGGCGGAGCTAAATATTTTCCATTCTACGATTCCATCGCCAATAATTTTGCACCATTTATTACCGCACAAATGGGACCTGTATTAACCATTGATGGCGCTGATAGTGAGAAATTTAAAACACGCTGGGGGAAGTCTCATGGATTATGGACACTGGGAGGTTATGCCGGGGTTGGAGTTGATTTTTTAATGTCAAATGGAATGATGGTTTCTGTTGGGGCCGGATTGGATATCCTACCCATGAATGGGGAAGTGGATGGCGAATCCAACTATAACGGTGCAATTATCCATTTTGCATTCAACTGGTTGCTTTGATGGCTAACGACCATTTCTTTTATATTCCACCTGAAAATATTTCCCATAATTCTTTTTCGCTGGATGAAGTTGAATCTCATCACGCATCCCACGTTTTGCGGATGAATGCAGGTGAAAAAATCTGGCTTTTAGATGGGAGCGGAATTGCATATACAGGAAGAATTGAACGGAAAAAACCGCGAGTATCAGGAACAATAGATGATATTATTCCAAATTTTGCTGAACCCGACGTTGAGATGCACTTAGCCGTTGGTTTATTAAAAAAAGACCGTTTTGAACTGTTGCTCGAAAAAGCGGTGGAATGCGGAGCATCCTCAATTACTCCACTTCTATTGGACAGGTGTGTAAAAAAGTCATTGAACATGGAGCGCTCCAGGAAAATTGTTACCGCCGCAGCAAAGCAATGCGGCAGGAGTCGATTTCCCATATTGCACAAACCAATGGGTCCGGACAATTGGTTGAAATTAAATAGCAAAAGTGCAATTTGCCTCAATATTGGAAGTGAAAATAAACTTGTTGATTGGAATTGCCAAAACCACCCTGATAGAATCCACATTATTATTGGACCGGAAGGGGATTTTTCTGATAAGGAAAAGAGATTAATGGAGGGATATAAGATTCCGTTCTTGTCCATGGGACTGCGCAGGCTCCGGGCTGAAACTGCCGCTATTACGGCGCTTAACATAATAGAACATAGTACTAGTGGATTAGTAGCTGGTGGGTAGTGAAAAAAAGAAGATGGAAGATGGGGGATGGAAGATGGGAGATGGGAGATGGAAGATGCCTGGGGGCGGTGGGTTGAATGATTGCCTAATAATGACAAAAACAAACTGTGCTGAATTGATGGATTTATCCAAAAGTTCTTGTTAAAATTAGTGTCCCTATGAATCGGAAAGAACTGTCGCAACGCTAATTAATTTGGAATAATAACATGAATGATTGCCTTTTTTGCAAAATAATTTCAGGAGATATACCTTCAAACATGGTTTATGAAGATGACCACATATTCGCTTTTCGGGATATTGATCCAAAAGCGCCGACGCATATTCTCATTGTCCCTAGAGAACATATTGCTACAACAAATGATCTTGATGAATCCCACAACTCCATTATCGGAGATATAATGCTGACTGCAACGAAACTGGCTAAGGAGGAAGGAATTGCAGAATCCGGTTATCGAACTGTCTTTAATTGCAATAGAGATGGCGGTCAGGCAGTGTATCATATTCACCTTCATTTAATTGGAGGCAGACACATGGGGTGGCCGCCGGGGTAGTTTGGTCTTTGGTGTTTTCCTAAAGGCCGTGGAGGGGTAGCTGGTCACTGGTGATTAGTGCAATTATGAAACGCATTCAGGATATATCACCTTTAGAAGTTGGGATATTAAATCTTTCATTTTACAATATAGTCTTTTTACCACCTTCTAAAAGATCATAGGGAGCATTATTAAAGAAATATATTTTTTTCATTCAAGAAAACTTGAATTGAAATCATTCAAAACATTATTTAATTCAACCGAATAGACATCCGTAAAAATTTCTCTGTATGCTGCAGGATTTTTGGCATAGTGTTTCAAATATTTTTGCATTTTTTTTAGACTGTATTTTTCAATAAGAAATTCAATAAAATATTTATAATAACTGTAATTTAATTGTAATTCCTGCCAGGACATTTCCTGGGGACTTTTTTCGATTAGATTAGGCGGATGTGCATTGTCTATATTAATGAATTGGTTCAATTTGTTTTTGCTGTAATAAATATGCCCACTGAAATATTCAGCGATTCCTTCCACTAACCAGGCTTGTTGATGAATCTTCATTGCCTTTTTAAAAGTTGTGTTTTGATCAATCAACATATGGGATAATTCATGTTTCAAATATGACTCAATTTCAGACGGAGATTTTCTTGCGTTCTGACCGATATAAATCAAATTTAACGGGCTAAGGGATACTGAATACCCCGAACCTTTTAGCCATGGTATATACCTTTTATTATGACTGTCTTTGTTTAAAAAGACTATTTTTATTTTCTTCAAAAAATGTAAATCATGAAATTTTTCATCCTCCCTGATGATGTCACTTATTTTATAAATGGCAGAGTCGCCTTCTGTGATGTTACTGATGTAGATTGTAGCAATGGGGGTATTGATCTTTTTATATCCAATTTTAATCGGGCTCCATGGAAATAATGGTCCCCAAAATAAATAAAACATGAAAAACAATAACCCCGCTAAAAATATGATATATTTTTTCTTAATATTCATTTTCATAAAATAAATTATTTAACCAACGGAAAGCAGAAAGGTTGCCGTCAAAGTTATATATTGATTGTGTATTTTTGAGATTTTATCACCTTTGAAGGTGTGAAATTAAATCTTTTGTTTTAAAAATAGTTTTATTTACTACATAAAGGTCCTTGATTCTAAATGCTGCTTACTTCTTCGTATTTCCCCGATTTATGAAGTAACATTTGCACGGAACTCTGAAAGCGTGCGAATATCTTAATCAAATTCTTTTCATGTTGACTCCTTTAATATTTCACCCAACAGATTCAATATGTGGAAAAGTTTGCTTCATATCACCCCTATAAAAAGTAGAAAGTGGTTACGTATTGTGATATTAAAATTGGATTCTGGAAATTCTACAGGTAATATTCCATGTATCATTTTATAAATTTTGTTGGTATAGAGTATTCTCATATTCCAAGGGTAAAATTATAGAAATAATCAACCGACCTCAATGAAAACTTTTGATCTCAGAGAAAGCCTCCGTACGACAGACCTTCTTGTCTGTCGCATTTGAAAAATATTGTAGGGGGCGTGTCTGCACTATGTTTTGCTCAGTGTTTAATACGAAGGCTAGCTATAGCATTCTCCTCTTAAAATTCTTATATTCCCCGACCACAAACTAAAGAAAAACCAGACCAAAGTGTATATATCAAACCTAAAGATTCATGGCTTTAAATCTTTTGCCAAGAAAGATTCATTAAAATTCGGTGAAGGCATCACAGCCATCGTGGGCCCTAACGGCTGTGGAAAAACCAATATTGTAGACGCCATACGCTGGGTATTAGGTGAACAGAAGTACAGTATCCTTCGCAGTAGTAAAATGGAGGATGTCATTTTTAACGGTGCGGACTCATTAAAGCCTCTGAGCGTTTGCGAGGTTTCCCTCACTGTCCATAACAACAAGGGCAAGCTGCCCATAGAATATAACGATATTGAAATCGGCCGTCGGATATTTAGAAGTGGTGACAGCGAATATTTTATCAATCAAACTCCCTGCCGTTTGAAAGATATTCAGAATCTATTTATTGATTCCGGCATGGGAGCCGATGCCTATTCCGTCATCGAGCTAAAAATGATCGAACATATTCTGTCCGAGACCAATGATGATCGTAAGAAAATGTTTGAAGAAGCAGCGGGAATCAACAAGTATAAGCAGCAGCGAAAATCAACATTACGAAAATTTGAAGCAATACGGATTGATCTGGAACGTGTGCAGGATATTATTGTCGAAGTTGAAGCAAAAGTAAAAGGACTTGCCTTACAGCTGAAACGGTTCGAGCGGCACGAAAAATTGATGGGTGAATTAAAACAGCGTGAAATTGGCCTGGCATTTATTAAAATCAAGGAATATGAAGAAACAGCTGCACCTCTTCATAAAAAAATCCAGGAATTCAAATATCTTCGTGAATCCACTGCAACTGAGTCATCTATTCATGAGACTGAGTTGGAACAACTCAAATCTGTCTATAAAGAACAGCAGATAGAATTGGATAAGATGCGTTCAGATATTTCTCAGGCAGAAGAGAAGAGAGATGGTCTGCATCGTAAGGTACTCGTGTCGACAGAACAATGTCGTTCAGCTGATTCCACTATCGAGCGGTTAAGCCGGGAAAAAGCAAATAATGAAAACCGGATCGACCAACTAACAAATCAGGGGAATGAATATGATACTGAAACGAAAAATCTTATGCCAAAGATCAACGCTCAAGTGGAATTATATAAAGTAGAAAAAAAAGCATTAGACATTGTAGATGGAGATTATAAAAAGAATCAGGAAAATATTGATAAGCTGCAGGATAAACACTGGAATGAACAACGGAGATTAGCTGATCAGGAAGCACTATTCAACCGTACGTCCGATATGCTGGAAGATAAGCAAGCACAGCTCCAAACTTTATCGTTAAAAAAATCAGGCCTTGATAATGATATTACTGAAGCAAAAAATGATATTGATTCACAAAAGAAAAAGATTGGACAATTAGAGAAAGAAGTTTATCAGCAACAATCCAAATTTAAAAAGACAGAACTTGATGTACAGGCAATTGAATATAATAATCATGAATTCACCCGAAAAAAACATTCTCTTGAAACAAAATTAGATGGCTTACAAAGCCAAGTGCAATTTTATGAACATCTACTGGAATCAAAAGAAGGATATCCCGGCGGCGTGAAAAATGTGTTAGAGGCTAGGAGTGATTTTCCCGGAATTGAAGGTGTCCTATCTGAATTGGTGGATGTGGAAGAGCAGTTTGGGGATATTATTGAACGTGTGATGGGTTCCAGCGCCGGATGCCTTGTGGCAACAGATAGAAAAATAGCTTTGGAGACACTGAAAAAATTGAGAGATAAAAAACTTGGCAGTGCTTCTGTTTTACCGCTGAAAGAAATTTCTTCACTGAAACCTATCGTAAAAAATGCGCCAAAGAGTGATCAGGTAATTGTCAGAGCTGTGGATGTGATTAAAACAAAAAAGAAGTATGCTTCCATTGTTGATTTACTTTTAGGAAACGTTTTAATCGTGAAGGATCTCTCCGAAGCATTAGCAGATAATTCATTGTCAGGATGGGATTTGGTTGATACAAAAGGAACCTATGCCGGTTCCGATTATGTTTTAAAACAGGAGGTTAAAAGCAAAGGTCTTGTCGGAAGGAAAAAGCAGTTGGATGCTTTATACAATTCCATTAAAACAATTGAAAATGATCAAGCAATACTCCAGGGTGAAATAGAATCTGGGGCAGAAAAGCTCGAGAGTTCAATTTTAAATAAAAATAAGGTGGAATCAGATTTAGAAGCATTGGTGGAAAAACTGAATGTATTCAAGAATGAGTCGTTACAGTTGACGATTCGTTTTGAACAAAGTAATGAATTATTAAAATCAATTTTGGGTGAAATTGATGAAACTAATGCAGCCATTTCTGCCTTAGAAGCCTCCAGGATAAAACTCACTCCATCGGCTGAAAAAGGGGAGATGATATTAGCTAAACTCGCCGAAGAATTGTCCAAAGCAAATGAAATTCTTTTAGAAAATCGCAAAAAACGGGATGAATTTCACCAACACGTTCAGGATTTGCGAATTGACGTTTTGAATCTTGAAAATCAACGGGATAATTTACTATTCCAAAAACGTACTGCTGATGAATCAATAAAAGAATTATCCATACGGCAGACAAGGATTAATGATGATATAAAGGCATTGAGGCAAAAGGGGATTGATTTAAAGAAAGAAATTGTTGTGTTTGATAAAGAATTACAAAAATATAATGCCGTGAGTCAAAAATTACGGTCCGTTCTTGATCTCAAAAGAGAAACCACCCAAGAAACGTTTAACGAAATTGAAGTTGTTCAAAATAAAATAAATGAAGAACAACGGAATAGGGAAAATTTATTAGAAGAATTAAAAAATGCAGAGCTGGATGTATCCAACTTTGATCAGCGGATCACTTCTGTGATGGAAAGAATTAAGGAACGTTACAACACCAATATCCCCAAACATATTCAAGTGGATGAAAGCGCATATGAGTTAGAAGATCGCATAGAAAAGATCAATCGTAGCATTGAAAATATTGGTCCAATAAATATGGCGGTAAAGGATGAGCACGAAATTGAATCGGAACGACTTCAATTATTGAATGACCAAAAAACAGATTTAATGGAATCAGAAGAAAATTTACGTGAAACGATTCAAAAAATTGATCGTGAAGCGAGGAAAATATTCCTGGAGACATTTGAAAAAATAAAAGTGAATTTTGAAAAATTATTCACCATGTTTTTTGAAGGCGGGCAAGGATCGTTGTCATTGGTGGGTGATCCGGATCCATTGGACTCAGATATCGCCATTAGTGCGCAACCGCCGGGAAAGAAGAATAACTCTCTACGAATGCTGTCTGCAGGAGAAAAATCACTCACAGCCATTGCACTCTTATTTGCCATTTATCAATACAAGCCTAGTCCATATTGTATTTTAGACGAGGTAGATGCACCGTTGGACGATGTCAATATTCGAAAATTTACGAAGGTACTCAATGCCTTCTCCGACGAAACACAGTTTATTGTAGTGACACATAATAAACTCACCATGGAAGCAGCAGATTATCTATTCGGAGTTACCATGGAACAGAAGGGTGTGTCAAAGCTTATATCGGTAAAATTCGATGCATAATCTCCTATTTCAAATATTTCAATTATATTGATTCTCTAAAGAGAAACTGTTAATTTTATAGGCTATTTTCGATCTGAAAAATTATGTTTGAACAAATAACAGATAGATTTGATGATATTTTCCGCCATTTGCGGGGGCTGGGGATAATCACTGACTCCAATATTGAGGACGCATCCCGTGAAATTCGGCGCGTTCTATTAGAAGCTGATGTGAATCTGCAGGTGGCTCGTGATTTTATTACCCAAGTCAAGAAAAAGGCTGAAGGAACAAAAGTATTAAAATCCGTCAAACCAGGAGAACAATTCATCAAAGTGATACATGATGAATTAGTCCATGTTTTGGGTGATGAATCAACTGCGCTGGATTTTTCGAATAAGCCCCTGATCATTCTGATGGCCGGTTTACAGGGTTCCGGTAAAACCACCACCTGTGCAAAACTTGGACTGCGGCTAAAGTCTGAAGGGAAAAAAGTATTATTGGTTGCAGCAGATGTCTACCGTCCGGCAGCGATTGAGCAGCTGCAATCTCTTGCCGAGCAAATTGATATTTCTTTTTATTATGAAGGATTGAGAAATCCAGTATCCATTTGCGCCAATGCTGTCGTAAAAGGGGAAAAAGAAGGATTTGATGTCGTTATTCTGGACACGGCAGGCCGCCTCCATATTGATAGTGAAATGATGAATGAGATTCAGGAAATTTCTGATACAGTATCCCCCAACGAAATTCTTTTCGTGGCTGATAGTATGACCGGACAGGATGCAGTTATATCAGCAAAAGCATTCTCGGAAGCGCTGCCGCTCACGGGGACAATTTTAACAAAATTGGATGGTGATGCCCGTGGTGGCGCTGCCGTTTCGATACGACAAGTGACGGGAATACCCATAAAATTTGCAGGTGTTTCAGAAAAAATGGATGGACTAGAGCCGTTTAATCCGAAACAAATGGCAGATCGGATTATGGGTTTTGGTGATGTAATTTCATTGGTGAAGAAAGCTGAAGCGATATCGGATGAGAAAACGCTCGCCAAGCTGGAAAAGAAAATGCTTGGAAACGAATTTAGCCTTGAAGATTTTCAGACTCAATTGAAGCAGTTAAAAAAAATGGGATCACTTCAGGAATTGATTGGAATGATGCCCGGAATGAATCGAAAATTATTGAAGGGTATGGATATGGATGATCGACAATTATCGTGGACAGAGGCGATTATCAACTCCATGACTCTTAAAGAGCGTCGGCATCCTCACATAATTGACGGCAGCCGTAGAAAACGAATCGCTCGAGGATCCGGGAGATCCTTACAGGAAGTAAATCAATTACTTAAACAGTTTGCACAAATGCAAAAAATGATGAAACAATTTGGAAAAATGAAATCCCGCAAAATGCCAATGGGACATTTTATGGGGATAAGTTAAAAGAAGGAGATTAGCTTGGCTACAAAAATAAGACTGAAACGAATTGGACGAAGGAATAGGCCGTTTTATCGCATAGTGGTAATGGATCAAAGATCACGTCGAGATGGCGCTGCAATAGAGGAATTAGGATGGTACAATCCATTGGAAAAAGACAATAAAAAACTTTATATGCTGAAAGAAGATCGTATTCTTCATTGGTTAAAAGAAGGCGCCCAAACTACGGATACGGCGCATAATTTATTACGTCGAACAGGGCTTGCATTTCGCTGGCATTTAATCAGACAAGGGTTAGATGAAAAAGCGATTGAAAAAGAGATGAAAAAATGGAACCTGGAGAAAGAAGATTCGGCAAATCGAAAAAAATCTAAAGCAGCGAAAATAGATGATACCAAAAAGGTTGAAGCAATTGAAACTGTGGAAGAAACAGTAGAGGAAACTGCGCCTGAAACTGATGAAGTAACTGATGAAGAAACACCCGATGAAGCAGTATCAGAGCCAAAAAAAGCAGCAGTAGAAGAAGCACCTGATAAAGCAGCAGCTGCAGATATAAATGAAGATGCGGCGGTGGAGAAAGTAAGAACAGAGGAAGAACCTGTTGCAGACACCGGTGAATCAGGTGAAAATAAATCTGAAGAAATCGCTGAAGAAGTCGTTGTTGAGGAAAAAGTAGAAGAAAATCAGGATGAAGAATTAACAGAAGAAACAAAGGAACCCACAATAGAAGAAGATAATAGAAAAGAAGGGACTGAAACAGAATCTGAAGAGGTGAGCGCTGCAGAAGAAAAGGATGATACAGAAGCAAATACAAAAGAAGCAACGGCAGAAGAAACAAGTCCTGAAAATGAAGAATCCACAGAAGAAGAAACCAAATCAGTAAATGACAAAAACGAATCTTCCGACGATGAACCAAGGGAAGAAAAAAGCGAATAGTTAACGCGTAAGGAGACCGACATGCAGGAAATGATCGAAATGGTAGTCAAACAATTAGTTGATAAACCAGACGAAGTCCAAGTTACGAAGGTTGAGACAGATCAAAGAATCATCTATGAATTGACAGTAGGTGAAGGTGATTATGGTAAAGTCATTGGCAAACGAGGACGAAATATTTCAGCAATTCGCACATTGGTTTTTGCTGTTAATGCTAAAGAAGGCGGAAAACGTGCACGGTTGGATGTGATTGACTGATATGCCTAAAAAAGTCCATCCTATAGCAAAAATTACCCAAATCAGTGGGTTTCGTGGCGAAGTTCGCCTAAAGCCATTATCCCGATACTTTGATGAATATGTGGAAACACGCTCTCTGAGTATTGGGTATGATATGAATATGTGTCGAGAGATAAAGTTAGCAGAATCCATTGGTAATGGTAAGCGGAGACGATTCAAATTCGAAGGTATTCGAAGCAGGGACGATGCAGAAACATTGATAGGCCAAACCGTTTATGCAGAACGGATGGATGATGATCATGCAAATCTTATTTCGAAAGATTTGATTGGATATACCGTCGTGACTGAATCGGGCTATATGGTTGGAACTTTATCCGATATTTTATGGCTGCCTGCAAATGATGTCTATGTCATCATGGATGGAAAAGATGAAAAATTGATTCCGGTAATTGATGAAATTATTAAAGGAATCGATCATCATTTAGGTTTAATCATTATTTCACCTATGGATGGATTGATTTGAAGAAAATAGCCTTCATAACACCGGTTCCGGACATGGTGAAAATCATCATAGAGCAAAGTATGCTCCGCAAAGCCCATGAAGAAAATATCGTAGAATATTTTGTTGTTGATTTACGTGAATTCGGTAAAGGTAATTATCGACAAATAGATGATTCGCCCTATGGCGGTGGTAGTGGAATGGTCATGATGGCGGAACCCATGATGGCTGCCATTGAGTCCGCAAAAAAATGGATGAAAAATACTGAAGATGTTAGAATCATTTATCCATCACCCCAAGGAAAAACGTGGAATCACCAGCAAGCAGAATCCTTTAGTGATTATGAAAACCTCATTTTCATCTGCGGGCATTATAAAGGACTCGACCATCGAGTAATCGAAAAATGTGTCACCGATGAATTGTCTATCGGTGATTATGTCGTTTCCAGTGGAGAGATACCGGCGATGATTATAGCAGATTCCGTTGTACGTCTGATTCCGGGAGTGTTGAATTCAAGGGAATCAGCTGAAACAGATTCATTCTACGGTGATTTATTAGATAATCCCTATTTTACCAAACCACGTCAAATAGACGGCATGGATGTTCCTGAAGTATTATTGAATGGAAACCATAAAAAAATTGATAACTGGAAACAGTCACAAAGAGAGAATATTACCAAAGTAAAACGCCCGGATCTCTGGCGTAAACAATTAGAAAAAAAATGAAATGTCGGAGTAAATGATGAATAAACTACACATAGCTGTAAAAGACCAATTAAAAAAGAACATACCTGAATTTAACTCGGGGGATACCGTCGAATTGGACGTCCGCGTTGTTGAAGGCAATAAGGAACGTATCCAGAAATATCGTGGTGTTGTTATTGCCAGAAAAGGTGGGGGGATTGAAGAAACCATGACTGTAAGGAAAATTTCTAACGGTGTTGGCGTGGAACGTATTTTCCCCATCCATTCGCCTATGATTGCAAATATCAATGTAGTTCGGCACGGAAAAGTCCGGAGGGCAAAACTGCATTATTTGCGTAGTCTTTCCGGTAAAGCAACCCGTATCGCTGAAAAACGATAATTCAATCTTTTACCAGTTTGATAAACCCTCATTGTTTTTTACTCAGTGGGGGTTTTTTGTTGACATACTGGTGGAGCGCCATGTCAGTCTGCATTAGATATGGAAGAATTGTAACGGATGTGTTGTAGAGCGGTAGCAGGTTATTGGTGATTGGTTATATTAAACAAATTTCGTTGCTATATTACAGGATTAATATTAATTACTAGAAGTGCTAATATTCGCCAATAACTAAAGAATGAACAGATTTGAAAAAATAGTACTTGGTATCACCGGAGGAAGTCATTTATCCGTCCATGCCCTCATGCTGGCGTTACCGAGTCTAATCCCCATTCTTCGAAATGAATTCACTGTTGGACTGGATACCCTCGGGCTGGTTGTAAGTATCAGTGCCTTTATGTTCGGACTAGGGGCCATTCCGTCCGGCTGGGCTGAACGTTGGTTGGGCGGTAGAACATTATTGTTGTTATATCTTTTCGGATCAGGGTTGTCCGCAATGCTTGTTTCGATATCAGGCTCCTTTATGATGATGGTGGCAGGACTGGGATTGATGGGTTTTTTCTGCAGCGTTTATCATCCTGCAGGTTTAACGCTCCTTTCCCACCGTGTAAATGCACTCACAAAAGGAATGGCTGTCCATGGTATTTTTGGCACAACGGGTTCGGCCTTAGGCCCCATCATCGCCACAGCCCTGGCATCTTTGATTTCGTGGAGGGCGTCTTATGCTGCTTTAGGAATTTTTAATCTACTACTTGCTTTAACGACAATAATGGCAATTCCCAGTAGAAAACATAGTCCTAAGAATCCTTCCCAAGAAAACCAGGTAGAAAAAACCAATCGTACCGCATTAATCTACTTTTACTTAACAAATATGCTCATGGGAATGGCATATTATGGTTTCACAACATTTATGCCCACCCATTTCGCAGAGAATACCAATCAATTCCTTCCGTTTATTTCCAACACTATGAAAGCCGGTATTTTTCCAACGATGGTTTTTCTGGCGGGAATCATCGGCCAACTCATTGGCGGACGGTTGGGCAGTCAGTACAATAGACCCAAAATGCTTCTGGTCATTGTGGCCATAAATATTCCCTTTTTTTTGCTTATGGGTTACAGCACAGATTTAATGCTGGTTTTGTTCAGTTTATGCTTGGGTGTTGCATTTTTCAGTATCCAGCCAGTCGCCAATACGCTCATTGCCGAATTTACTCATAGTGATAACAGGGGATTGGGGTACGGTATCAATTTTTTCCTGAGCTTTGGTATCGGTTCAATCGCTGCAGGATTAGGTGGCTTTATAGCAGAGAGTATGGGTGTTGCTGCTGTTTTTCCTGTGATGGGATATTTATTAATCCCCGGACTTTTTACCAGTTATATGATTATTAAAAAATCATGATGGTTGTTTTATCTGTGAATGTTCATCAATTTCAGCTATTGTTATGAGCAAGAACCAACTCCAACAACTCCCATCAGTATCTGAAGTATTACTTGAGATAAAACCGGATACCAGTTTACATATCAATTATATCACATCAGTAATTAAATCAGAGATAGATCGGTTTCGCGGGCTGGCTAAAGCGGGTAAACTGAAACTCCAACGTGATGATATTGTTAATGAAATTTTGAATAAAATTGCACGGTTAGCTAAACCATCTTTAATAAATATTATCAATGGAACTGGCGTAGTTCTGCATACTGGTTTTGGTCGTGCTCCGATTTCAAAAAAAATAATTTCCAAAGTTACAAAACGAATGGAAGGATATGTTAATCTTGAATTCGATCTCGCTTCCGGTAAGCGTGGTGAACGCCAGGATCACGTCAGCAGTATGATTTCCGGAATATGCGGAACAGAAAGCAGCCTGATGGTAAATAATAATGCCGCCGCAGTACTCATAGCATTAAATACGTTTGCAGAGGGCAAGGATGTTATTGTATCTCGTGGACAGGAAGTGGAGATTGGAGGTTCTTTTCGCATTCCGGATGTAATCCGTAAAAGTCAATGCAACCTGGTGGAAGTGGGTACGACCAACCGAACCCACCTGAAAGACTATGAACAACACATTACTAAGAGCACAGGAGCCATTCTATGGGCTCATACAAGCAATTATATGGTGAGTGGATTCACCAAAGAAGTATCTCTTAAGGAATTGTCCGGGTTGGCGAGGAAGAAACGCATTCCATTGATCGCAGACCTCGGGTCCGGCGCTTTAGTGGATATGGAAAAATTGAATCTTCCTCCTGAAGAACTCGTGGCTGATGTGGTCAAATCCGGTGCCGATGTTATTACATTCTCCGGAGACAAACTTTTGGGCGGACCCCAGTCGGGGATCATTGTTGGAAAAAATCGACTCATCAGGTCCGTTCACAAAAATCCCCTTTACAGAACGTACCGTTGTGATAAGTGGACTATTGCGCTTATGGAAGAAACGTTACGGACCTATCATTCAAATGAAAAAGTGAGTAGAGAGAATTTATCAATGAAGCTCCTGGGAACATCTCAAAATACTCTCTTGAAACGGGGAGAAAAGATTTTAAGTGAAATAGAAAAGGAAAAAGTGAAAAGTTTAAGAATAGCGGTTGTTGAATCTATAGTGGAAGCCGGAAGCGGGTCCTTGCCGGTGAAATCCATTCCCAGCGTCGCCCTCGAGTTTCAGCCAAAATCAATGTCGGTTTCTGCCTTGGCAAAAGCATTTCGAACCGGTGATATTTCTGTGGTTGGGTATGTAAAGAATAATGTGTTTTTTATTGATCTGAAGGCGGTTCTACCGAATCAAGTAGATCGAGTGATTCAGGCGATCCAAGCGATATAAAATGACCCAAGTCGTCATCGGTACAGCCGGGCATATTGACCACGGCAAGACGGCGTTGGTAAAAGCGCTCACCGGTACGGATACAGACCGCTTGGCCGAAGAAAAAGCACGGGGTATGACCATCGACCTTGGGTTTGCTTTTCTCAATGAGTCTATCACCATTATCGATGTTCCCGGTCATGAAAAATTCGTACGAAACATGGTGGCGGGAGTTTCCACCATTCACATTGCCTTGCTGGTGGTGGCAGCTGATGACGGTATTATGCCTCAAACCAAAGAGCACCTTCATATCCTGAAGCTGTTGAATATTCCTAAATGTGTGGTTGCAATTACGAAGATTGATCTGTCCGAAGATGATGATTGGTTGGACCTCATCGAATTGGAGATTCGGGAATTAATAGAAGGAACGTTTGACGATGTGGACGTGGTACGCACATCTGCGGCAACTAAAAAAGGGATTGATGCATTAAAACAACTACTGATAGAAAAGGCAGAAACGGTGAAGCAAACAAAGGCCATGAGCTTTTTTCGTTTGCATGCCGACCGCGTTTTTTCTATGACAGGATTCGGGGCAGTGGTGACGGGAACAGTTATTTCGGGATTTTTACGTAAAGGCGATATTGTGGATATTTTACCGGGGAATATCAAAGGAAAGGTTCGGGGAATCCAGTCCCATGGAAAGGATGTAGAATCGGTACAGAAAGGAAATAGGGCAGCCGTAAACCTTTCTGGAGTTGATACAGGTAAAATTTCCCGGGGATCCGAATTGGCAGCACCGGGGAAATTGAAAGCCATAAATAAGCTTATCGCTCACATCCGGCTTATTAATGATATGAAAAAAAAATTAAAACATCGTCAGCGTGTTCGCGTGCACATCGGAACAGCGGAGGTGATGGCGAGAGTTTTTTTTACGTCGAATACGGATTTGGCTGCCGGTAATTCCGGGAATGTGATTATAGAACTGGAAAATCCTATCATCGCTGCTGCGGAAGATCGTTTTGTGCTTCGAACGTATTCTCCCATGATAACAATCGGGGGTGGGACGGTATTGACGACATTTATTCCAAAGCATGTAAAAGTGAAAGAGTGGGTTTCCTCACTGGAAACTGACCCCATAAACAGATTTAATCAATTGGTAATGTCATTCAAATTAGCACCAAAGACAATTCACAAGTGGGGGAAGATGATGCAGATGACGGATGACAGGATCAGGCAGTATGTGAAACAATCAGGATTAAAATCATCAAGTCACAGTATTATTTATACTGACCAAAACTTAGTTGAATGCAAAAAGATGATTTTAGATGCCTTGGATCAATTCCATAAGAAGAATCCCCTTCGGGAAGCAGTGGCAGCAGATGGTCTGAAACAAGAGTTGGGATTCAGTGAAGATTGGTTATCTGAATTATTAGCCATAATGGAAAAAGAAGGTTCTGTTCAATTTGCCGGAACAGGAGTGGCGCTGGCTGGACACCAGGTAGAGCTTGAAGGCCATTCAGCTGAACTATCAGAAAAAATGGAAAATGTATTGATAGAAAATGGATATATTCCCTTCAAAACTGGTGAATTGTTAAAACGGCTAAATTCCGGTGAAAAAGAAGTGTTAGAAATTCTCCATGTATTAAAGAATGATGAAAAAGTGGTTGAATTTGAAAGGGGAGTGTGGATGCACAGCAAAAACATGGCTAAACTCCGCTTGTCATTAAATATTCATTTTAGAAAAAACAAGCGTATGAGTGTTTCCGATTTCAAAGATTTAACAGGATTAACCCGGAAATTTGCTATTCCGGTGTTAGAATATTGCGATACGATGGGGTGGACAGATCGCGATGGAAATCTGCGCTTAAAAGGGGAAAATTTGTGAGCGAGACAGCTCCTAATCAACCGGGTACACCCCTTATGCGTCAATACATGGATGTGAAAAGGAAGTATGGAGATGCCATCGTCCTATTTCGAATGGGTGATTTTTATGAAACATTCAGCGATGACGCCATTGTTACTTCGAAAGTGCTTGGTATCGTTTTAACAAAACGCTCCAATGGCGCCGCTGCCCAAGTGCCCCTTGCAGGATTCCCCTATCATGCGCTGGACAATTATTTGCACAAATTGGTAAATGCCGGCCATCGAGTGGCGATTTGTGAGCAGGTGGAAGACCCGAAATTGGCGAAAGGAATTGTCAAACGGGAAGTAGTGGAAGTGGTAACTCCCGGGACCATCACCAGCGATGCCGCTTTGAGCGAAAAGACGAATCAATTTCTTGCATCAATTCACTTCCATCTTCAAGAAGCTGGTTATGCAATTTTGGATCAGTCTACCGGCGAACTGTTTATTGGTGAAACCACTTTAAGCGAACTGTCCGAAGCGCTGAAAAAGTACGCGCCAAGGGAAATCCTCTTGGGTGAAAATATAGTTTATTCTACAGCAGATTGGTATAGGGAATTAAAACCATTCGTTTCTACCGTAGAAGACTGGGTCCTGTCCTACGATCAGAGTTTGAGGATTCTTACCGATCATTTTAGGGTGCGATCATTAAAAGGGTTTGGCTGTGGAAACATGGAGTTAGGAATCACCGCCGCCGGCGGGATTTTTTACCACGTGAAGAATGAGCTGCACGGATCCCTTTCACACGTTACAAATATTAATCCTATTTCTGAAGACGGTGTAATGGGCTTGGATGGATTTACCATCCGTAACCTGGAAGTGTTCAAATCCTTAGCAACTCAAGGGACCCATGGTACACTGGTGGACCTGTTGGATCGGACAGTAACCAACGGCGGCGGAAGATTATTAAAACAATGGATGGCTCGACCTCTAACGAATATAGAACGGTTAAATGAACGCCTGAATATCGTGGAAAACTTTGTAAAGAATAAACGATTGCTTAAAAAGATTCTAACCGTATTGGATGATGTTCTGGACATTGAACGAATTTTAGGAAAAATCAATCAAAATAAAGCCAATCCAAGAGACCTGAATGGTTTAAAATATAGCTTAATGTGTATACCGAAAATAAAAGAATATTTGAATATAACAGATTCTGAATATTTAGTATCCATAAAGAATTCCTTTGAAAATTCGAAAACGATTGTTGAGCTGATTTTGAGCCAAATTAATGATGATGCACCTGTTCAAGTACATCAGGGGAACATCATTCGGGATGGAGTGAATTCCGAATTGGACAAGTTACGGAAACTGGCCAGTGGTGGGAAGCAGTGGATCGCTGACATGCAGGAACAAGAGCGGGAAAAAACAGGCATCAGTCGACTGAAAGTAGGTTTCAATAAGGTCTTTGGATATTACCTGGAAATATCAAAGGCTCATCAGGATAAGGTACCGGAGAATTATATCCGGAAACAAACACTCGTGAATTCCGAACGGTATATCACGGAAGAATTAAAGAAATATGAGGAAAAAATCTTATCTGCTGAAGAAGATATTATTGCAATCGAAACAGAAATATTGAATGAAACATGCCACAAAATTCTGGAACAGGCTGATTTGATTCAGACAAATGCAAAGATTTTGAACAGACTTGACGTATTGGCAACTTTTGCGAATCTTTCCATTCAAAAGAAATATTGCAAACCAATATTGGTTGAAGAATCCATTCTGGATATTAAAGATGGGCGTCATCCTGTCGTAGAGAATTTGCTGCCTGCATCTGAACGGTTTATTGGAAATGATACAAGAATGGATGTTGACCGAAGCCAGATTCACCTGATAACAGGACCAAACATGGCGGGTAAATCCACCTATCTGCGTCAAATAGGACTCATAGTCCTCATGGCAGAAATTGGGTGTTTTGTCCCGGCAAAACAAGCGACGATTGGTATGGTAGATCGTTTATTTACCCGTGTAGGCGCCAGTGATAATCTTGCAGGTGGGGAAAGTACATTTTTAGTTGAAATGATTGAAGCGGCCAATATTCTTCATAATGCAACCAATCGCAGCTTGATCCTTTTGGACGAAATCGGTCGTGGAACAGCTACATTTGACGGACTGTCTCTTGCATGGTCTATAACAGAATATTTACATAACCACAAACCGGTTGCTGCCCGGACACTCTTTGCCACTCATTATCATGAATTAACAGAATTAGAACACACGCTTGAACATTTGGAGAACCACCATGCCTCTGTAAAGGAATTTGGAGATGAAATTGTATTCTTAAAGAAAATTTATCCCGGGCCCGGTGATAAGAGTTATGGCATCCATGTTGCACAAATGGCCGGATTACCCGAAAGTGTTATCATCCGAGCAAAAGATATTCTGGCTCACCATTTGGAATCGTCGGAACAATCGGGAACATCCGCCCCACCTGAGGCGTCAAAGCAGATATCTATGTTTGAACAGCAAGAAGCCAAATTCAAAAAAGACCTCAGAGAGATGGATATAAATTCGATGACGCCCATCCAGGCATTGCAGAAATTGGATGAGTTAAAAAAGAAACATGGTTTATAAGCCGCACAGGAAGCGATATTACACAAAGTTTGATGAAATATTAATAATTTTAAAAGATAAACAATATTTTACACTACCAACAGCTTTCCTCATAAGGGAGTGAGTCGATAAACTATCTTCTCAACTTAATTGGGGAAGTGGGATAATAATGAAGACCAGACTTTAGAAAATGAAAGATATGCAAAACAATAACAGCCTCATTAGCCAATTGAGTTGGTTCATTATTTCCCTTTTCTTCATTTCTCTATTATCCGCTAAATCCTATTGGGTCGAATATGGGTGGCAGGCCTTTAAAAATGCCGGTGATGCTCAATCGTTTGCGTTGGGACAAGCACAAACAGCTGTCTACACAGGTGCGGCATCAGTTTTACAAAATCCAGCCCATGCACACCTGCCCTATAACCAATATCTCTATGCCCATCAAAATAGATTTGCCGGATTGGTCAATAGTGATTTTCTGGCTTTTCCAACGCTAATGGGTTTTCAGCGTCCGGTAAATGTGGTTTTATTTCAAGAAGGTGTGAGCCATATCCCCGATACACGGTCGATATTGCTGGATTGGGGTCTGGACGGCATTCCCGGTACAGGAGATGCAGGGGAGAGCAATGGTCATTTGGATGAGGGAGAAAGGCTCGATGCAGATCAACTGTCTTTTTTTAAACAATCCCAATGGGGGATTCATTTAAGTACAACCTGGCAGGTAAAAAATTGGAATTTGGGTGTGGGTGTGAAAGGACTTTTTCATTCTTTGGCAGAGCATTTTGCTTCCGGGGTTGGTTTCGATGTGGGCGCTACCCGCTCATTTAGGAAAGGGACTACAATTGGATTTACTATTAAGGATGCAACGACATCCTGGCTGGTATGGGAAAATGGTTCCATTGAGCGGTTTTCTCCTGAATTCATGGCAGGGATTTCCCAGAATATTTTTGTGGAAAAATGGTTTCTCTCCGTTACAATCATGGCGGATGCTGCGTTGGATCCCGTAGGACGCAGTGTGGATGATGATTTTCAGTTGGAAGGAATGGCAGGCAGATATCGTGGAGGATTGGATATTCAATATAAAAAATTTAGTCTGCGTTTCGGACGTGGATTAAACGCACTAACCAGCGCCGGACTTGGTTTGGACTGGGGTCAAGCAGCGATCCATTATGCATTCACAACAGCATCAAATTCACCATTTTTGGGTGATTCCCACTTTTTATCCTTCAGCTTAGAGCCCCGATGGCTAACGAAACAAATGGGGAAGATTCTCTGATATATGGTATGGATCGGTGAATGGTCACTGGTAACTGGTGAACAGTGATTTAATTAATATCCCCGTTGGTGAAACACATAAAAATAAGGGTAATTTAGACAGTGGAAAATTCTACTTTAATTCTATGGATACCGATCATTGTCATTGCAATATTGAGTATCGTCAAACTTATCAAAAAACGTGAAGGGTCCGGAAAATCATGGATCAGAATAGAGGAAATAGACAAAGATGAATAACCATTTAGCATTGAGGTCAGGGAATCCTGCACTTCAATCCAACACCTTCAAAAAACATTTTGCCGCAACCACTGAGGGCGCAATGACGCTGGAGGGTACGGTACAAAAAACAGCCATTTCACTCATTTTGCTTATGACAACAGCATTAATGACATGGAATAATCCCAACCTTAGCGGCTTAATGATTCCGGGTGTAATTATTGGTTTTATATTGGCAATGATTACTGTTTTTAAACCTACAGCGGCGCCGGTCACTGTCCCGTTATATGCTTTGGCAGAGGGTCTCTTTTTAGGCAGCATATCCCATATTTTTGAAAATATGTACCCGGGAATTGCCGTTCAGGCAATATTTCTCACGTTCGGTACGTTAGGGGCGTTGCTGTTAGCCTATATGTCCGGGTTGATCAAAGCGACAGAAAATTTCAAACTGGGTGTCGTGGCAGCTACAGGCGGGATTGCCATTCTATACTTTATTAACCTCATTATGGGTTTTTTTGGATCAGAGATCGGCATTATGCATGGTAATTCCACGATGGGAATTCTGTTCAGTGGATTTGTGGTTATCATTGCTGCCTTGAACTTGGTATTGGATTTTGATTTTATTGAAGAAGGTGAGGAAATGGGTGCACCCAAATATATGGAATGGTACGGCGCCTTTGGACTTTTGGTCACATTAATCTGGCTATATCTGGAGATACTGCGCCTGTTGGCAAAACTTCAAAGCAGGAGATAACACTTATCCATATTCCACCACAGTGTTTTTTCATGGAGACGAAATTAAAATCAATCATTCATAACTAATTGGAGACGGTATGGCTGAAACGCCGATAGAAACTTTAAAACAAAGTGAAAGTAAAAAACTACTCATGGAATGCGTTAAAGGAATAGGGGGAAAAAATTACTTTCTTCAACTCCTGGAAGCAGTACGTGGAACACGACCCCATCCATTAATGGCAAAAAATGCAGAATTCCATTTTGCTATAGGCACTATTAAATGGAAAAAAGTGATTTATAAAGATAAAGTCCATTTATTATTATCAATGATTAAGGGTAATCAAAACAATGGAAATCTGATGCCAAAAAAAGGGGATAAAGGGTATAAAACAAAAATGAACCTGCTTCGAACTCTCGGACCGATGGAGTTTAAAGTTCATCCTAAAAACGCCAAAGATGGTGATGGATTTATTATCCATCCGTTTGATATAGTTGATAAAGATACCACTTGTCTGGATTATATATTTAACACCGTATTTTTTCTACCCATTCACACAGTAAAAAAAGCGATTACTAGAAAACCACGGACAAATTAGTTTGAAACAATTACTGTAATGATTACACTCAATTCGAAAAGTGATGGATACCATTTAGGGGCTGATATTTCTCGGTAATCATTTTCCATGTTTAAGGAATTTCCGTACTTACTGTACTGTAATAATTTCATATACTACGTAATATTAGCATTTAGTCAAATACGGTTTTCGTATAGTACGGAAAATAGATTATTTACCATTTATTAGTGAGTGTTAGTGTTTGCAAAGCCCTCTATTAGTTCCTTATTGAATTATTTTAACGGCATTGTCTGGTATAATTGGTAGGATTAAAATGGCTGCAAGGCATTTTAAATAATGGCGTTCACCTGATAATAATCACTGTATTTCAAGTGGCATGTTAACCATGTATTAGCGCAAGCAAGTCTAGTCATCTTAGCTGATAATTTTGTTGAATATTTTCATCATAGCTTCCGGCTAGAATGAAAATATTTGCCTTATTATTCCCAAAAAATCCAATGACTTTTTGCACACTACACACTTGGCACGACACTGGTTTTTTTCGAAAAATAGATCACCAAAACCATCAAAACATCCGTAAAGATTATTTTCATCATTTTCTGTTTTACTAACGTGTCGTAATGATTCTAAATTCACCAATGGGTACACTCACTATTTCGAACTCGTTCCTGCCTACACCAGATTTAAAGCATTTTTTAGAGTCGCCGGGAAAAATTCGCCTGTCGCCGGAAGCCAGGAAACGTATCATCAAATCACATCAAAATTTAGAAGCGCTCATAGCCGGCGGTCAGAAAATTTATGGCGTAAACACCGGTTTTGGAAAATTGAGCAATGTATCTATTCCGGAAGAGAATCAAAGGAAACTGCAGTTAAATTTAGTTCGGAGTCATTCTGCCGGCGTGGGAAAACCCTTTGACCACGGAATTACACGACTCACGATGGTACTAAAGCTGATGACTTTGGCGAAGGGATACAGCGGAGTTCGTATCGAAGTGGCCGATCAACTGGTTCAATACATCAATCACGATATTCTTCCCATTGTTCCTCGTCAGGGTTCCGTTGGAGCCAGCGGCGACTTGGCGCCATTATCCCATATCGCACTGGGATTAATTGGGGAGGGGGATGTCCATTTTCAAGAGAGAATTATGCCTGCTATGGTCGCTATTAAGGAAGCAGGATTATCGCCAATAGTTTTGGAAGCTAAAGAAGGATTGTCCTTGATCAACGGTACCCAGGTATCTTCGTCACTCGGAATCAAAGCGTTGGTAAACGGCGAAATGATTTTGAAAACAGCTGATATTATCGGAGCCATGTCTGTGGAAGGTAGTCTCGCCAGCAGGAATGTATTTTCAGGAAAACTGCACCGGTTAAAACATCATAAGGGACAACAGCAAGCGGCTAGAAATGTTTGGAATTTTTTAAAAAATAGCGCCATAGTCGATTCCCACAAAAACTGTGATAGAATACAAGATCCTTACTGTTTAAGGTGTATCCCCCATGTTCATGGTTCCAGCAGAGAACTTTTTAAAGCAGCAGTGGAAATGATAGAAAATGAGACAAACAGTGTCAGCGATAATCCCCTCATTTTTTCCCAAAAGGATATTCGAAGCGGTGGGCATTTTCACGCTGAAGCGATTGCCCAAGCATTGGATTCGCTGTCCATTTCTATGTCGGAAATGGGATCCATATCAGAACGCCGTATTCATTATTTTATGAAAGGTATCGAGGATAAAGTTCCCATGTTTGTTGCAAGTAATCCTGGTTTAGAATCTGGATTTATGATGGCACAGGTTACCGCAGCTGCATTAGCGTCTGAAAATAAAACACTCGCTCATCCTGCATCTGTTGACACAATACCCACCTCGGCGGGTCAGGAAGATTTTGTCAGTATGGCTCCCTGGGCTGGAAGGAAATGTTTGCGTATTATGAATAACGTATTTCAAATATTGGCTATCGAATTGTACGTTGCTTCAACAGTAATCACCCAATTTCATAACAAATTAAAACCGGGAGACTGTTCGAAAAAAGTCATCGGTCTATTGAAAAGAAATGTGAATTTAAAAAAAGGAGATCATCCTCTCTACGGAGGGATGGCAGCGATCAACGATCTTATCCATTCGGGTAAAATACTGACAACAGTCTCCAAATTAATTACACTGGTATAAATATGGGTAATCGACCTCCGTTTGATTCAGCGCTAACCTTCGATGATGTATTACTGGTACCGCAGAAATCTACCATTCTACCCAGAGATGTAAAAATTACCACTCGCCTGACAAAAAATATCATCATGAATATACCGCTCCTCAGTGCAGCCATGGATACTGTCACTGAAGGCAGAATGGCTATTGCACTGGCACGCGAAGGCGGAATTGGAATTATCCATAAGAATATGAGTATTGAGAATCACGTCACCATGGTGGATCAAGTAAAACGATCAGAAAGCGGAATGATTAGAAATCCCGTTACGATGGATCAAAATAAAACGCTCCGGGAAGCTAAAGAATCAATGGCACATTATCACATCAGCGGGTTACCGGTGGTAAATGGTGAAAAACTGGTTGGTATATTAACCAACAGAGATATTCGATTTGAGACCAATCTGGATTTAAAAATATCCGAGAGAATGACAAAGGACAACCTGATAACTGTTCCTTTGGACACTACGCTGGAAAAAGCCAGGGATATTCTCCAGAAACATCGCATTGAAAAATTACTGGTGGTTGACAATGTTGGAGCGCTTGCTGGACTTATAACTGTAAAAGATATTCAGAAAAAGGAAGACTATCCCAATGCCTGTACGGATGAACGGGGACGACTCCGGGTTGGGGCTGCAATTGGCGTAGGGAAGGACACGTTTGATCGTGCGGATGCAATGGCAAACGCAGATGCTGATGTGATTGTTTTAGATACAGCTCACGGTCATTCTGCCGGTGTTTTATCAGCCGTAAAAAAAATCAAATCGAAATTGGGGGACTCATTAGAGATTATAGCGGGGAATGTGGCAACCAAAGAAGGAACTGAAGCATTAATAGACGCAGGTGTAGACTGTGTCAAGATCGGTATAGGCGCGGGAGCCAGCTGTACAACACGGGTAGTTTCCGGCGTGGGCGTCCCTCAGCTTACAGCAGTGATGGAGTGTGCAGATGAGGCGGCAAGGCATAATATCCCTATTATTGCAGATGGTGGGATCCGATATAGCGGTGATCTTGCAAAAGCAATTGCTGCAGGGGCCGGTGCGGTGATGCTTGGATCATTGTTAGCGGGGATGGATGAATGCCCAGGTGAAATAATCCTCTATGAAGGCCGTCAATATAAAGCTTATCGAGGGATGGGGTCATTGGGCGCCATGAAAGAGGGGAGTGGCGATCGTTACTTTCAAGAAGGCGCCGAAGCAACAAAATTAGTTCCTGAGGGCATTGAAGGCATAGTTCCTTACCGCGGCTCGGTTAGGAATACAATCCATCAGTTGATGGGAGGTCTACGGTCATCCATGGGTTATTGTGGAGCGAAAGATATTCAATCCTTTCAGAAAAATACGACTTTCGTCAAGATCACAGCAGCCGGTGTAAAAGAAAACCACCCGCACGAGGTGCAGATTGTTAAAGAAGCTCCTAATTATCAAATTTCCAAGGGATAAAATATAATTATTTGTCAATAGGATGGGTTTAAAAGGAAATTTTGGAATCAATTAAAAGTCAAACAATTGGATAGTTTCACATTTCGAAGGTAACAAGGAATGGATAACATTCTTGATTTTTATTGTTCTGAAGTAAAGTAGATTATTGAGTTGGATGGTTCTAGTCACCTAACAACTATAACTAATAAAGGCTCACGAAGAGGTCCATAAAGTTTTGAACGTATTGTATTATTGTATTCTTTAGAAAGAGGAACATTCTTTTCGTTAAAAGACTTCTTCACATTGGTTTGGGTGGTGCAAGAAATGGGAAGATCCGTTTGCTCTTCAGAAATAAACAAATGATTCACTTTGTGGAATCCTTACTCCTGCAGAACACGGTGTCCTGCATAAGATTTAAATAAGATATAATGATATCATGTTACTTCCGTATCAAAGAGTCGATAGACGGTAATTGGAAGGAACTTCCTTGCCCCCATATTAATTTTTAGGTACCCATACCTACATTCTATTCCCTGCCTGTGCTGATGCTTCGGTCAGGCGGCAGACTGGCTGGCGAGAAGTCAAGCCTTTCTCTACCGGTTGGGAGAGGTCAACGTTAGGCTCATTTATTAGCAATTAACGAGTCGATGAACCAAAACAATAGTAGTTAGATACAAATAAAAAAGCCCTTTAGAAATCCAAAGGGCCTTTTTCATCATACGAAAGAAAAATTATGATAATGTCTTTAAGTGACGCGATATACGAGACTTTCTCCGGGCGGCGGTGTTTTTCTTAATTAACCCTTTTCCGGCAGCTTTATCAATCGTACTGACAGCTTTATGGTATATTTTTTGAGCTTCATCCAACGTGGACGTCTTCATCATATTGCTGACGATTGATCGCAATTTTGACATTTCAGCGATATTCTTTAACCGGCGCTTTTTGTCTTGCCGTTCCCGTTTAATTTGTTGTGGATGTCTATCCATGTAAATAAGTCCTCTTTTAAGTCAAAAATTCGAGGGCAAAGTTATAGTTATTATATTAAAATCTCAACTAAAGATTAACTTATTTCAACATTTGAAATACTTATAAAATCACGTATTTTCAATTAT
>CAZBEY010000012.1:0-6070 GCA_964491015.1 uncultured bacterium
TGTGTTAAGCACGCCGCCAGCGTTCGTCCTGAGCCAGGATCAAACTCTCCATTGTTAGTTTGATTTAGCTTATCGATTTGTGTCTCAAATTCACTGACGAGTCACGTATACCAAATTTTCAAAAAACAAATCAACTCTACACGCACCGTGTAAAGCCCGCAAAATTAATTCCTTTATCTGTCCCATGTCAATATATATATACTACATTATTAATTATTTTTCCCATCCATCCAAATCCGACCACGACCTTTGAGGTATAATGACTTCGATGCTGTATCAAAAGTTTAAGTATGAATGTCAAGAATAAACAAACAAATACAAAAAAACAACATCGTTTATTTTGTTAAATTATTGTTTTGTCATCGTAGTACAGACATTTGCAGTACTTTTGTTAATATTCCAATATTTACTTAAAAATTGTGAACGTACCCTTTAACAATGGTTGACTTCACTTTTCCCACCATAGGCTTACCCAGATAAGGAGAATTAATTGATTTAGAATATATATTAGCTCTAGTAAATATCCACTGCTCTTTAGGATCAATTATGGTTAATTCTGCTGGCGTTTTTTCCATAAATAAATTTGATTCAAACTCCATGATCCTTCTGGGGTTTACAGTTAATGCCTTTATGATTAACAATAGGTCCACATCCGGGTCTACAAGCATGACGTTTAGCACAGCGCCAAGGCAGCTTTCCAAACCGATCATACCAAATGCTGCCAAGTCAAATGTGGTTTCCTTTTCTTCGATGGTATGGGGAGCATGGTCTGTAGCGATACAATCAATAGTACCATTTTTTAACCCATTCATCAATGTACTTCGATCTGTTTTACTCCGTAATGGAGGCGCTACTTTTAAATTGGCATCATACTCTACCAAGTCCTCATCGTTAAAATAAAGGTGATGAGGAGTCACTTCAGCAGTCACGCGATTATAATGTAATTTCATCTCTGCTAAATGATTCGTCGAAGTGGCTGTACTGATGTGGGGAATGTGTAGTTTTGCACCTGTGAGTTTTGCTAATTCCAAGTCACGAAAAACCATGGTGGATTCGGATTGAGCCGGATTTCCGGGTAAACCCAGTCTAGTGGACATTAATCCTTCATTCATTACTCCCCCACTCCGTAAACAATCGTCTTCTGCATGGTTGATAACTGGTTTTCCCAGCATTCCGCTATATTCCAAAATTCTCCGCATGACTCCTCCATCTGCAATGGGGAGACCATCGTCACTGAAAGCCACGGCACCTTCGTCAACCATACCCGCCATTTCTGTTAATTCTTCTCCTTTCTGACCTTTTGTAGCAGCGCCGATGGGATGAATAAAAATTGGACATTGTTGTGATTTATCGATAACAAATCGCACAGATTCCGGTGAATCGATTGGAGGATTGGTGTTAGGCATAGTGCATACTCTCGTAAATCCACCTGCCAACGCAGCTTGAGATCCGGTTGCCAGAGTTTCCTTATCTTCCCTCCCGGGTTCTCGGAAATGAACGTGTAAATCACAGAAACCATGAGTTACCACTAATCCTGTGCAATCAATAATGTCTGCATCGACTGAACCTACATGGCCAATTTGGGCAATATTTCCATTTTCAATTAATACATCACCAACAAATGTCTTTTCCATGACCGGATCAAGGATGGTACCATTTTTTAATAGGGTCTTTTTTGCTAATTTTTTTGTTTTCATTATTCTGTTTTTCCTCCAAGGAGTAAATATAGGATAGCCATTCGCGATGCAACACCGTTGAGAACTTGGTCTAAAATGATAGCTTGGTCGCTATCTGCTACGGCGCTTTCGATTTCCACGCCTCGATTCATAGGTCCAGGATGCATGATAACAATTTCTTTTTTATGATCGCCTAACCGCTCGGTCGTGATGCCAAATTGAGAGCGGTATTCCCTGATGGAAGGAAATAAATTGACTCCCATCCTCTCCATCTGAATCCGGAGAACATTCAATGCATCAGCCCATTCTATCACTTCATCCAAATTATAGTTGACTGACACACCCAATTCTTCAATGTGAGGTGGAATCAAGGTGGCAGGACCGCAGAGGGTGACTTCTGCCCCCATGGTCAGAAGTCCATGGATATTACTGAGTGCAACCCGGCTATGGGAAATGTCGCCAATAATACCAATTTTTAATCCATCTAAATGCCCAAATTTTTGATACAGACTTGTCATATCCAAAATGCCTTGGGTTGGATGTTCATGCGTACCGTCTCCGGCATTGATCACGACGGCATCTACATATTCCGTAAGTTTGATTGGTGCTCCTGGCGTCGGATGGCGCATGACACATGCGTCTATCTTCATGGCTTCAATGTTCTGCACGGTGTCTTTGAAGCTTTCACCCTTTTTCAAGCTGGATGTGGTACCGGAAAAATTAATAGTGTCTGCACTCAAACGTCTTTGGGCCAATTCAAAACTAATCCTGGTTCGAGTAGAATTCTCAAAAAAGAGATTTACAATGGTCTTCCCCTGAAGAGACGGCACTTTTTTAATCGGTCGTTCCAAGACTTCTTTAAATGTAAATGCTGTATCGATGATGGTTTGAATATCTTCACCGGGATAACCTTCTAATCCCAATAAATGCTTGTTTTTCAAACTCATGCTTCCCCCTGAAATGACATTAGCATTATGGCGTCTTTCTCATCAATTTCTTTTAATAGAACCTTCACATGCTCACCATCGCTGGTGGGTATATTTTTACCAACGTAATCTGCTTTAATGGGCATTTCACGATGACCCCGATCCACCAGAACTGCCAGTTGAATCTTCTTTGGTCGACCGAATGCCATTAGGGCTTCCATCGCCGACCGGATTGTCCTTCCCGTGTAAAGAACATCATCTACTAAAACAACCATCTTTTCATCCAGCGAAAAATCAATATGAGTCCCTTCAACCTGGGGAACAACCAACCGTTCACGGAAATCATCTCGATGGAATGTTATATCCAGAGCCCCTAACAGGATGTCTTTCTCGGTATCTTTCTGAATTAATGATTGAATACGTTCAGCCAATGGTTCACCTCTAGTCCGAATTCCCACGAGAACGATATCATCAATGGTATCAGTTTTTTCAATAATCTCAAAAGATATTCGTTTGACTGCTCTATTTATTGAAGCAGCATCTCCAATGAGTGTTTGTTTTAATTCCACATTGTCTCCTTTTAGAGACCGTTTTAAAACTTATTGCACAAATTAAAAAGGATAAAATTTGCCCTTTTTATTCACACACTAAGTTTTGTAGAGGTCTCTATTAATAAAAAACCCCCGGGCAGCTTTATTTCCGCATTTGCGGAGTCACTGAACGGAGGTCCATTCGCTGCCCTTTTCGCCCTCACCGGAGCATTTTAAAGGGTCAATTCGAAAGCGAAGTTAAAGTTTAATCCCCATTAGAAAAAAGAAATATGATATAATCAAACCAGTTCTCGGTAATGTATAACAGACCTTTTTGTCTGTCATACGACAGTCAGGAATGACTGTCGTACATTCTGAACGATAGTTCACCCGTGGATATTAAGTCCAGTCTTCTCAGAGTTCTTCACTCAAGCAGCAGGTTTATTTTGATTATTTTAATAGAACAATCCATTGCCGGTTCAATAAAAATGATTCTTTAATAATTAATGAATACTGGAAATATTTGAGCTCTGTTTCCAAATATGAATGATTTCATCTGATAAGGATTCCATTTCATGATGATCATTTACGTTAATCTCCACAGGGTTGGACCTGTTTCTAAACCAGGTTAACTGCCGCTTTGCAAACTGCCGGGTTCTGACAATAATTTCTTCTTCTACTTCATCCATCGTGTATTCACCATCCAAATATTGGCAGATCTGACGATAACCAATGGAGTCTAATGCGTGTGCTTCTTTTATAGAATAGTTTTCCCTCAAGTATTTTGTTTCTTCAATCCAGCCATTTTCAAACATTTTTTGAGTACGAGCACGGATACGCTGTTCCAAGTCCTGTTTGTCCATGGTTAAAAGAATGACGCAAAAAGTATGGTTGATGGACTGCCCGCTGTGGCGGGGTTGATTGCTTGCCTGCTGTGGCGGAGTTGATTGACTGATTGATTGATCGTCGAAATGTTTAGTCGGTGGTTTCCCGGTGATTTCAAATATTTCCAGTGCTCGTACTAGGCGTTTTTTATTATGGATGTGGACTTTATTAGCATATTCGGGGTCAAGTTCCTTCAGTTTGTTCAAAAGTTCAGCAGGGTTATTGTCGTAATCCCGACTGAGACGTTCCCTTTTTTTCAAGTCTGAAGTACTGTCATGAAAAATTCCTTTTGTCAGCGCTTCCAAATACAATCCTGCTCCGCCACAAAGGATGGGTTCTTTTCCCCTTTTCTTAATTTCTGACATAACTTCTTCGACAAAGCTGGCATATTCGCCGGCAGAAATGATTTCATTTGGGTTTCGCATGGCAACCAAATGATGGGGAACAGCTTCCATTTCTTCTAGTGAAGGTTGGGCGGTGCCGATAGCCATGCCTTTGTAAATCTGCCTGGAATCCAGTCCAATAATTTCGCCATTGATTTTTTTGGCTACTACGATAGCAATAGCGGTTTTTCCTATGGCAGTGGGACCAACAATAGCGAGTATTTTGTTCATATTCGTGAACGAAATTAGAACATGGACCATTGAATATTCAATGGGATATGTGACGCACAATAATTTCGTTCTCTACCATTCGGAATAAAATGAGGAAGCGTAGCGATATCATTTTTGCACACTGGCAAGTACTCCAATGCAAAAAGATAAAACGCTGGTATTCACTGAGGAATTCTTGTTATAATTTGGTCAACAGTACGGCTTGATTCACAAGAAAGGAACAATGGCACATCAAACCATACCGGTTATTCAAAGAAATACTAATGGTATTATTCAGGTTCTTTTATTAATTCTACTGGCACTTTTATTTAGCCAATGCGAGGACGATAAGCCGAGAACAGATGATGGAACCATTCCGCCTCCCGATTTTGAAGTTGATAGTACTCGAACCGATCTCGACCGTTCTACACGACCGTTCCGCACATCGTACGACGGTCAAATTATTGATACACATGTGCATCTTGATCCGCCTGAAGATGGAATTGATACATCTGCCTTGCGTGAAATAATTCAGGTCATTGAAGATGCCAATGTTTCCTTTGCGATCTTCATGCCTACACCTAACGATGGTCGAAACGACAATCATGAAGAAGGAGCGACTCAACGGGAGACACTTTTTAATTTAGACCACGGTAAAGTCAAGCTTTTTTGCTGCAGCAACTACACTACTTATTGGTTGGATCAGGCATACCGGGATAGGTATACTGAATCAGAGTTAGACACAATCCTTCTACGACTTTCATCAGATTTCGATGTTGGGAATATAGCCGGAGCCGGTGAAATTGGCCTTTATCATTTCAACAAAACAGGCAGCCAGCCGGTCATAGAATATCCGCCGAATTTTGAACCGTTCCTATCCATTGTGGATATCATTTCAGAAAAAGATACTTGGCTGGATTTACACGCCGAACCGGTCGATCCCGATGGAGTATCTTATGAGAAAGAAGTTTTTGGTGGGTTAGCATTACTTTTTGAAAGATACCCCAACTTAAAGTTAATCCTATCCCATACGGCGATGACGAACCCAAACAATGTGAGAAGTATTCTGAGGACATATCAGACCGTCATGATGAATATTAAAATAAAGACCAACCATGATAAATGGAAAAATCTTGAACCGGTTGTCAATACGGAAGGTGAACTATATGAAGATTGGGCGGAACTTTTTGAAGAAATGCCAGAAAGATTTATGATTGGGACAGATTCAAAATTTGGGCGAAGCAGTTTTGAAACATCGGATTATTTAACACAGATTGAAGAAGAAAGAGCCATATTAGGGTCTATAGATAGTGATGCAGCAAGTAAAATTGCTTATGAAAATGCCGCAAACATTTTTGAATGATATTAGAAAATCAAGCATTGAATGATCAATGAGATAAGGACCGTCTTGATTCAAGGGATTATGTGAATTATTGATTCAATATTACGTTTATTATTGA
>CAZBEY010000012.1:6170-40888 GCA_964491015.1 uncultured bacterium
TTATTGAAGACTTAATACAATGGGTGTAATATTCATTATGAAGCTCCTACAAGTATTATTGGTTTTAAGCTCATTGGTTTATATGCAAGAAGAAGTACAATTAGATACGTTATTGACGAACCAACTGAAAATGCTCAACAACCAGGAAAAAATATTAAATGAAGTTGAATATGTTGATCCGTTGAAAGGAATAACCTTTGGAGTTGAGTTAAACCCTGTAATCTTCCTTTGGTCATCCACACAAGATACCGGTTTTACCGTCACCGGAAGCGTGTCACTATTTTCAGTTACTGATAGAGCTGAAATTGCATTTCCATTTTATTATGCTACTGGAGAGAACGAGCTTAAATCCTTTAGTTTAGATTGTCATTATAGGAGTTTTATTGGAAAACATCGTATTGGTTTTTATTTCAGCAGCGGATTGCGGTATACGTATCTAAGTGGTCGCGAGGGAGATTCATTTTTTGGTATTTCTTATGGAGAAAAAGGCGAAATTACTAGCACGTCAAAACTAGGGGTGACTTTTGGGATTGGGTATCGTAAATATGGGATTAATGGATGGTATTGGGGAACGAGTCTTTTTGGAGGGAGATATTTCTCAGATGAAAAGACGGATTATATAGGTGGGGGATTGGCAAACAATAAGAGCATTATTGATATGGAATTACTTAAAATTGGTAAATTATTTTGATTATTTTATGAAGGTCATTGATTAAGTATATTATGAAAAGTAAAGCAAAAACAGTTAAAGAATATTTAAATGAATTATTTATAGATAGATTGGAAACGATTTCTACACTTCGAGAGGTCATCCTAAAGAATCTCCCGATTGGGTATGAAGAAACAATGAATTGGGGTATGATCACTTATGAAATTCCGTTATCAACATATCCCGATACGTATAATGGGAAACCACTCATGTATGCCGCATTGGCATCCCAGAAAAATAATATTTCTTTATATTTAAACGGAGTCTATACCAGAAAGTCTCAAGAAGACAGGCTGAAGGATGCCTTCGCAGAAATGGGGGTGAAACCTAATATGGGAAAATCCTGTATTCGATTTACAAAATTAGAAAAAATACCCATGGATACGATTGGTGAATTGATCGGTGAAATATCGCCAAAAGATTATATTAAACACTATGAGGAGAAGAAATAAGAGAAAAGTATACTCTAAGTTTCTTCCGGGAACAGCTAACTCCGCTCGAAGCGTTTGTCCAACTCATCTAAAGACAATTGGACAATAATCGGTCTCCCGTGGGGACAATAATAGGGATGTTTTGTAGCAAATAAACGATTTACTAATGCCTGCATTTCAGGAATGGTTAATTCATCTCCTGCTTTAATAGCCGCATGACATGCATATGATGCAGCCAGCCCCTCCTGCCAAGAACTATATTTTTTCTTATTCTCCAGAAAAGAGTCTATTATTTCCCGAATAACTGCTTTTTCATTTCCCCATCCTAATTCCGATGGAACAGCCTCAACCATGACCGTTTTATTCCCAAATTCTTTCATTCTGAAACCCAATCTATTTAGGCTGGGTAAAATGTCTAATAACACGGAAAATTCATCAGCAGAAAATTCCAATGTTTCCGGAAATAATAATGTTTGCGCCCCCAAAGGATCCAGGTCAAATGCATCCAGCGCTTCTTCGAATAACACCCTTTCGTGAGCAACGTGCTGGTCAATGATAACCAATCCGCTGCTTACCTGAGAGACGATATATTTTTGATGAATTTGCCAGATATTACCGGTCATAAATTCATTAATCGCATTTCTTTTCTCGGATAAAGTATCCACATAAGTTTTTGCCCGTGCCAATCCTTGCTGGATAGGTGTATCTACACTGGGTAAGGTCAAACTACTTTGGTGTTGGTTGCTGATAAATCCCGGGAGCATTCCGGCTTCTGGCTGAAAATCAGGAATGGTATCCAAAATCGATTTGAGAGTTTCTGAAACAGCTGATTTTAAAACATGGAACAAACGCCATTCATCTTTAAAGCGAACTTCAATTTTAGTCGGATGAACATTAACGTCTACCTGTTCAGCCGGTTGAACTAGATTCAGTACAAAAAATGGATATTCCCCTCGTTTTATCAAGGACTGGTATGCACCGTAAACCGCATTATTCAGTAAACGATGTTTGATAAACCGTCTATTAAGAAAAATGTATTGCTCACCGGGTCGGGATCGAATCAGGTTTAAATTCCCAACAAATCCAGTGACGGAAAAGTCACCTTTCACGCAATTCACCTCCAACAAATGATTACCGTAGGTAGGGTCTAATAAATTGTCGATTCGTTCTTTAAGGGATTCACTCTGAATATTAATGATTTCTTTTTCATCATGAATCAGTCGGAACGCTACCTCCGGGTATGCCAATCCATAACGGCGAACCATTTGCACTATTTGACGAAATTCAACCCGAAAGGATTTTAAAAATTTCTTCCTGGCTGGTGTATTATAAAACAAATTATGCACATCGACCCGAGTCCCTTTTACCGGTTCAGATGGCATTAATTCTCCTGCTTTACCATACAGAACTTTTACTGAATAGCCAGCCCCACTATTTACACATGATGTCAATTCGACGTCTGACACGGAAGCAATACTTGCCAGGGCTTCTCCTCTGAAACCAAGTGAATTAATCTTGAACAGATCTTCCAATGTTGCAATCTTACTGGTGGTGTGTCTTTGGACTGCTAAAACCAAGCTGTCAGAAGATATTCCTTCGCCGTTATCCGTAACCTGGATGAGCTGATGGCCTCCTTTTTCCACAACAATCATTATTTCAGAAGCATTCGCGTCAAGACTGTTCTCTACGAGTTCTTTTATCACAGACGCAGGACGTTCCACCACTTCACCGGCAGCGATTTTGTTACGAAGATCGGGGGATAATTTTTTTATAGCCATCGTTTTTTGGAAAGAGAAAATAAGAAAGAAGGGAAAAGGAATAATGGAATTTTGTGAGAATAATTATTAATCATTTTTTCTGGCAATAATTCTGGATTATGCAAGGATTTTGGTGATTTCATTAGCCTCATTTAAAATAGGTTTTACCTTTTCTACAGTCAGCAATTTGTCAGCAATAATAAATTCCATCCAGAGTGCAGATTCGTCGGCTTCTTCAAGTGCAATACTCAAATTGGCCATAAATGTTTTTTAGATTGAGATAATTGTGACGCACGATAATTAACGGTGACGGATGCACTGCTTCTTAATAATTGACCGCCAAAATGTCGGCCTTCATAAGTATTAGGAAGCAATTCGCACAATTTTATACATCGCAGTGCAAATTTCCATGTCTGATCTTTCAAATCTCCACTCTTCGCCATACTAATTATTCTTCGTCTTTTTTCATACTCCTTCTTCCATTTCCGATCCCATAAGTTTTCATCATCCATTGATAATCTTCATTGTACTCTGTAAAATCATTTTTTCTAATTTTACAGAGGAATTTAAAAGTTTTTCAACTTCTTTCTTTTTTTCTGTTTTGTAATATTCATCTGGTATATCAGGCAAATTAATGAGCACATTCATGCATGCTCCCCGAACAGCTGCCAATGCTACTTCTCCGGCGACACCCACGTCACTTACAGAATTCGGATTGCCTTTTCTTACGAGATCATTAGCAATTTCTAATATTGTTAATGATAATTCAGCCACTTCTAAAGGAATTTCAATGGCATATTTATTCGCACTGATAATGGACTTTCTTTTTAATTCTTTTTCTTCAGCTGAATTGGCTGGTAAACGATTTGCATCCATCACACCATTGAATGCAAGAGTATCTTCATCCACTAGTAATGATAATCGATCTTTTATTTTCTGCGCCTTATTGCCAATAGTTTCCATTTCATCTTTTATAGATTCAAATCCTCTTTTTTCATGGGTTAATGCAGCAACCATGGACGTCAAAGCTGCTCCGACACTACCGGACAAGGCGGCAACGCTTCCTCCGCCCGGTGCAGGAGAATTAGATGACAATTCGTTAACAAAACCAAGTACTGTTTTAGCCATAAGTGTGTCTGTTTTATCCCCTACAGCCAATTCAATAATTTTTTCTACCGGTACAAAGGGATACAGATCATTTAAACCCAATGACTGTAAAGCACATTCAATAACTTCGGCTTCCGGCACGGCGGTAGTGCGGTGTTGTTTTCGGAGATAATGTTGACCGGCCATTAATAATGCTTCTTTTGGAATCAGCCCAACCAATTCGCTTCCCGTCACTCGAATACCTCGTTCGACGGCTAATTCACACGCCTTATCGAATACATCATGAATCGTGGATACTTTGTAGTTATTAAAATTGATTGAAATCTGGGCTCGTTTAAATTCATCGATATACCAGCCGACCGCTTTTACATCTTTGAATAACCCCGGAACTTTAATGGCTTTTCCATTCTCATCTCGAACTATTTCACCATCCAGAAGGTTTGGAGAATCCGGATTAGGTATTCGTTTACTCCTCCCTTTTTCCCTGAGTTCAAACGCAATGTCAGTTGCCAGTCGTGTATCTTTTGTATTCAAATTAATATTATATGCAATGAGAAATTCCCGGGCGCCCATCACTGTGGCTCCCGATCTGGAATTAAATGCAGCCGGACCATAATCGGGCTTCCAATGAGGGTCGTTCAATTTTTCCGGGAGTCCTTCGTACTCTCCACTCCGGATTGTGGGCAGACTTTTCCATTCTTTAGTTTGCGCTGAATGTTCATAAAGATATACTGGGATTTTTAAATCATCTCCCACACGCTTTGCTACTCGATGGGATAGTTTAACGCAATCGTCAACCGTCGCACCGCTTACAGGAACGAATGGACAAACATCTGTTGCACCCATCCTTGCATGGGCACCGGAATGCCGGCTCATATCAATAACTTCAGCCGCAGCGGCAATGGCCATGAAGGCAGCTGTTTCTACATTTTTAATTGATCCAACGAATGAAACCACGGTTCGATTAGTATCTTTACCGGGATCGACATCCAGTAGTGTAACACCATCGACTGCCTCTATGGCATCTGTAATCTGTCTGATTTTGGAAAGATCACGTCCCTCAGAAAAATTGGGTACACATTCTACAAGCTGTTTCATGTAGTTAACCTGTTTCTGCTATTTTCATTAAATAATATATCAGCCATATTATTATTGCCAACAATCCAATCGTCATTCCAAGGGAACGAGCAGGTCGTTTCCGATCAATAATTCGTCTGAAATAATGGGTGTGATCATTCCTGATCATAACCCAGCAAAAAGGAATAAAAAGAAATTTACAAACGGACTCATAACCATCCAAATGGGTGAAATTCTCGTAAAATAACCGATCATAATTAAACCTAACAATATCTGGGGTCCGTATGTTTGTAGTTTATATACAAGCTGCGGAGTTTTCCGCATCATGATACCTGAAAAAATTTGAGATCCATCCAAAGGCGGGATTGGAATCATATTAAATACAGCCAGCATAATGTTGATCTGAGTAAATAAATAAACCATGGTGGCAATGGCTCCCCCCACCAATCCTGTTCGAATGATGGTCCCACCTATAAAAGCCAATAGTAAATTCGCCGCTGGCCCCGCAAAAGCAATTTTCATCATATCGACTCTTGGATTAGATAGATACCGGGTATCCACAGGCACTGGTTTTGCCCAGCCAAAACCCACAAACAATATCATTAATGTACCGAAAGGATCCAAATGGGCAAGTGGATTGAGCGTAAGCCTGCCGGAATAACGGGCTGTGGGGTCACCCAGCTTATTGGCAACCCAGGCGTGGGAAAATTCGTGAAAAACCAGAGCAAACAGCAAAACTGGAATTAATAGGACTAATACTTCTATTGGGATTCTGAATAACATAATTTACCACCGGGGATGAAATGTACGGTGAACCTCCTTCAAATGTTCTTTATCTAAATGGGTATAAATTTGGGTCGTGGAAATATCGACATGTCCCAGCATTTCCTGGACAGCTCTGAGATCAGCTCCGCCCTCTAATAAGTGTGTTGCAAAAGAATGCCGCATCGTATGGGGACTCACTTTCTTGGTAATCCCTGCTGCCTGACACCATTTTTTTAATATATTATAAACAGTCATTCTTGTCAGTGGTCTGCTGTTTCTGCTTAAGAAAACAATTCCCTTTGTTTCTCGCTTACGTGAAAGAGCCGGCCGTTCGTTTTGAATATAGTCATTCAACCGCTCCACAGCTCGCTTCCCCATGGGGACCAAGCGCTCTTTATCACCTTTTCCAACAATGCGAATCATTTCATAGTCGAATAATATGCCCGTTAAGTTGAAATGGCAAACTTCCGATACTCGAAGTCCCGTGGAATATAATATTTCCAACAATGCCAAATCTCTTTTGCCTAATTTTGCTGTTTTATCTACCGCATCCAATATATCATCCACCTCCTGAACCGTTAAAACCTCCGGTAATTTTCGAGGCAGCTTAGGCGCTTCAAGTAGTTGAGATGGATTAGAATCTAAAAAATGTTCTGTACTTAAAAATGAATGATACGTTCGAATGGAAGAAAACACTCTTGCAATGCTTGCCGGAGATAAATGGGCTTCTGCTAATTCCCGAATGAATCCACGAATATGTTTTTGTTTAATTCCATTTATACTTTTCAACCCTCTATTCTCTAAATAAGAAAGATAATTTTTCAGATCATGGCGATACGCTTCAATCGTGTTAAGAGAAAGGTTTCGCTCCACGCGCAGCATGGTGATATAATCATAGAGATGTGCTTCCATTGGTTAACCTAAAACTGATTTTTCAACCATTTCACAGAGAATGTGTTCCACCAGTAAATGCCCTTCTTGGATGCGCTGGGTATTATCGCTGGGAATGGAAATGGTTACATCACCCTTGTCTTTTAACAGTCCACCTGTTTTTCCGGACAGGACAATAACAGAAATCCCTTTTTCTTGACAAGTATCAACAGCATTGATAACATTTTTAGAATTCCCGCTGGTAGAAATAGCCATTAGAACGTCCCCTGGCTCACCAAGACTTTCTATTTGACGAGAGAAAATGGATTCGTAACCTATATCATTTGCCCATGCTGTAATAAAAGATGTATCTGTTGTAAGTGCGATGGATTGAATAGCCGGTCGATCGTGGCTAACCAACCCGCCCATCAGTTCAGCCGCCATGTGTTGTGCATCAGCGGCGCTGCCGCCATTCCCACACCATAGAATCTTGTTCCTGTTTTGAATAGTTTTGACCATCAATTTTGCCGCTTTTTCAATATCATCTATGCAAGCCGCTAACATCAAATTTATTACATCGGTGTTTTCTTGAAATTTATGGATTATTTCTCGTCGATCTATCAATGTTCCACTCCATGGACCGCATCGGCAAATTTATTCATTAACCCGCTTCCATTATTTTCTTCCAATATGGTTCCGGTCACGATGAACGACGCGCCGGCTCTTACTCTGTCTTTTGCTTCATTTGGCGTTCGTATTCCACCACCAACAATTAACGGGATCTTAATTTGCCTGGATACACTTTGAATTATTTCAAACGGAATTGCATTTTTTGCTCCGCTTCCTGCTTCTAAATAGATGAGTTTTTTCCCTAAATATTCAGCAGCTAATGCATGGGCAACAGCAATATCCGGGCGATGCATGGGTAGTGGTTTTGTACCGCTCATGACCTCCACTGTGGATTGAGTGCCACCATTAAAAAGTAAATAAGCTGTTGGAATTACTTCAATCCCAAGATCTTTGACAATCGGAGCTGCTACGACATGTTCACCAATAAGATATTGCGGGTTTCGCCCTGACAACAAGGACATAAACAACATTGCATCATAGTGGTTATTAATTTGATTAACACCTCCCGGGAAAAAAATGACTGGTATTTCCGCTTCCTTTTTAATCGCAGCCACTCGATCATTATGTTTACTATCCATCATGAGGCTCCCACCAACAAATAGAGCATCCACACCGGAATCGTTGGCTGCATGAACTTGGGCAATTAACGAATCGTCACTTTTTTTATCCGGATCAACGAGAACAATATATCCGGCTCCTTTATGGGATTTTACATCAAGTAAATGTTGGTAAACTGAATTCATTTTTATCCAATCAATTCTTCATAAGAAATTGCATCCATTAAATTATTCACTTCATCGGAATCAGACATCTTTAATTTAACAATCCAACCGTTACCATAAGGATCTGAATTTACTTTATCAGGTTCATTATCTAAATTTTCATTGATCTCCAATATTTCTCCACTCAATGGAGTAAATAGATCTGCCACTGTTTTAACAGCCTCGATAGTACCAAATGGCTCTTCTGCTTCAAAATTCTCACCCACTTCCGGGAATTCAACAAATACAATGTCACCCAATTCGCCTTGGGCAAAGTCAGTAATACCCACTGTCGCAATTCCATCATGAACAGCTACCCACTCGTGATCTTTAGTGTACTTTAGTTCTGAAGGAATATTCATCAATAATTTCTCCATATTCAATTATGTTTAGGTTGATAATAAAAGGATTCCAAAAAGCTCGTGTCAAAATCACCGGATTTATACTTTTCATTTTTCATGATTGCCAGATGAAATGGAATGGTTGTTTTTGGTCCTTC
Organism: uncultured bacterium; assembly: GCA_964491015.1. GTDB lineage: Bacteria > Fidelibacterota > Marinisomatia > Marinisomatales > TCS55 > JADFRD01. The sequence goes on from CAZBEY010000012.1 coordinate 14,777, forward strand.
AATAATAGTCTCTTCCAACGCTCTTTGCATTCTAACAATAGCCCGTTCGCGGCTGCGTGCAAATACGATCAATTTTCCGATCATAGAATCATAATACCTGGGTATTTCATAACCTGCATAGGCATGAGAGTCAATACGGACACCTTTTCCTCCGGGATAGTGAAGACTGGTAATCGTCGCAGGAAAAGGCATAAAATTCTTTTCAGGGTCTTCTGCGTTAATTCGGCATTCGATTGAATGGCCTCTCATTTTAAAATTCTGATAATTTTCGGGATATTTTTCACCTGCATACATTCGAATTTGCTGCTTGATAAGATCGACACCAGTGACCATTTCAGTAATAGTGTGTTCCACCTGGATACGTGTATTCATTTCCATGAAATAATAATGATGGTCTTTATCAACTAAAAATTCTATCGTTCCAACACCCACATAATTCACAGATTTAGCTCCACGGATGGCCATTTCACCCATTTTCTGTCGTAATTCTTCATTGACAAACGGCGATGGTGATTCTTCAACCAATTTTTGATGTTTCCGCTGGATTGAGCATTCCCGTTCACCTAAATGGATACAATTTCCATGAATATCGCCTATAATCTGAATTTCAATGTGACGGGGGTTCTCTACGAATTTTTCCAGGTAAATGTCGCTGTTATTAAACGCATTTTCTGCCTCATTGCTGGCCGTATTGAATGCTTTAACCATATCCTTGGGTTCTTTTACCAACCGCATTCCTTTTCCACCCCCGCCGGCAGAGGCTTTTACCATCACCGGATAACCTATTTCTTCTGCAAGTTTCATTGCGGCTGTGGAATTTTCTAATATTCCATCACTTCCGGGAATCACAGGAACACCGGCCTTTTTCATTGTCTCCTTCGCTTGAGCTTTATTACCCATTGCATTAATAATTTCTGCTGCTGGTCCGATAAAGGTGAATTCATTTTCTGAGCAAATTCTAGAAAAATCTGCATTTTCAGCTAAAAATCCATATCCGGGATGAATGGCATCTGCATTGGTAATTTCAGCAGCTGTAATAATTCGAGGAATATTTAAATAACTTTCAACGCTTGGGGGAGGACCAATACATACAGCTTCATCGGCAAATTTGACGTGTAATGAATATTCATCGGCTGTTGAATAAACAGCAACTGTTTTTACGCCTAATTCATGACAGGCCCGAATGATTCGCAGTGCGATCTCCCCGCGATTGGCAATGAGAATCTTTTTAAACATTAATTATCCGTTAGGATCGATAATGAAGAGGGGTTGGTTATATTCAACGGGATGAGCATTTTCTACTAATATTTTCCGAATAATTCCGCTTTCTTCTGATTCAATTTCATTCATGATTTTCATTGCTTCTATTATACAAAGCGGATCCCCTTTTTTTACGGAATCACCCACTTGAACAAACGCATCATCTTCCGGGCCAGGTGTACGGTAAAATGTCCCCGGCATCGGCGACAGCACTTCTTTCCCCTCTGTGGTATCTTCGCTTACCACATCAGTATTTGATTCTATTGTTTCGGATGGCATAACCGCCACAGAACCCGTTTTTGCTTCCGGTTGATTCTGAACTGCAACCGCTGTAGCGGGAACAGATTTTACAACCCGAAAACGTCGACCGAGAAATGTCACATCAATCTCATTTACATTACTCTGTTCAAGGATATAAATAATTTCCTTCAGTTTATCCTTCCACATTATTTCCCCTAACAAATAGTTTAACTTTTTGATCTTTCCACATAATGACCGGTTCGTGTATCTATTTTTAGCACATCACCTGTATCTATAAATAAAGGCACTTGGACATCGTATCCTGTTTCAACAGTGGCTGACTTTGTGGCTCCAGTTGCTGTATTGCCCTTCATCCCCGGTTCAGTATGTGTCACTTCCAAATGCACGTGGGCAGGCAACCGAATATCTAATACTTCTTTTCCATCAAACAATAAATCGACAATCATTCCTGGTTTTAGAAATGCACGATTGGTTCCCACAACGTCAGAATTAACAATGAGCTGATCGTAAGTCTGGTTATCCATAAATATATATTGTTCACCATCCTCATATAAGTATTGCATTGCTTTTGCTTCAATACGAATGAATTCCAGTTTTACACCTGCATTGAATGTTTCATCAATGACTTTTCCTGTTAGAATATCCTTCAATTTCGTCCGCACAAATGCCGGTCCCTTTCCCGGTTTAACGTGCAAGAATTCCACAAACTTCATTCGTTTATTTTTATGCAGGATAACTGCACCATTTTTAATATCTGCTGTAGTTGCCATTCGTTTCCTTCAATTAGGCACTAAATTTAATTCAGAGAGTCTGTATTCCCAAATGGGCAGTATAAGTTTATCCGGTTGGGAATTCCACTCGTTTCCAATATGGAATTGTTGACTTAATAAACTGTTCAGCTGTTGTTAAATCGTGTAACCATGTTTGATTTTCCGGTATCATTTTGGCATATTTTATCATATCCGAACGGTTTAGTAAGGTGATCCAAACTTTCATTTCCTGCTCAGAAAACGGAAATTGGTTTTCTAAATTCTGAATTTCGTTTGTTGTCATTTCTAACGTTTTGAAAAATAAACTGTTTTCAACATATTCTCTTAAAATATATGATATTTGTACATACAATTCTTTTAGATTGGATCGAAATTCGTCATTGGTTTTTAGATCATTAATTTTTTCAATCGCTACTTCGTCCGGAGAAGGTAAATGAATGGTTGGATCACCCATCAATGGTTCTTTTTTGTACTTAAAACTCAGCCAAAGCATTCCTATCAACGACATAAATATTAACAATGCACATATTAATATTATCCAGTTAATCGGTTTAGAAACCGGCACTGGGTCTTTGATTGGCTTCATGGCTCCTGCCATCGTCGGATCTGTTGATGAAACGATCAATATGGACAACGGATCGGTTTGCATCTGCGTTTCCTTGGTACTATCGCCGTTCATGATTGCAAAATCTAAAGATGGTATTGTAAACCGCCCAGTATCCCAAAAAACAAATTGCATACGGTTTAAATACCCATCATCCAAGGTCGTAACGATTGATTTTCTCAATTCTATCGCATCTTGTTTTTCAACCTCATTTAGAATTACATATTTATCTCCAATACCTTCAATCCGGATTGAATAATGAATAATATCACCAATGGTAGCTGTCGTAGTATCAATTTTGGTTTCTAGTGATATTGATTTATAATCAACTTCAGAACCGCAACCGAACAGCGCCATTACAAAAAATAATAATAATGTGCGGTTCAATTCCGTTTTTCCCTTGTTTTAAAATACGTCATTATTGGTGCTACGTAATCTCTATCCGTTGAAATATGGATCAGGTCAAATCCTATTCGATCACACTTCTTTTTAAATGATTCTCTTCTTTCTATTATGCTATTTTTAAATAACATTCTTTCATCTTTCGACCTCGTATCAATCCAGGTAGATTCTTCTGTCTCCGGGTCATGAACCTTCACCAAACCAATATCAGGAATGATTAATTCGAAAGGATCTGTCATTTGCAGACCAATCATATCATGTTTTCGGTTTGCTATTTTTAGGCTGGGCCAATATCCGTTATCCATAAAATCAGATAAAAGGAATACAACGCTGCGTCTTTTAGCAATGTGTAATAAGAAATCTATAGATGTTTTTAGGGACGTTCCTTTTTTTCGTGGTTGGTGGTAAAGTAATTCCCGTACAACACGTAATACGTGCGATTTCCCCTTTTTCGGTGCAATATATTTCTCCACCTCATCACTAAAAAGGATTAACCCAACTTTATCATTATTTTTTATTGCTGAAAATCCAAGAACAGCCGCTATTTCGGTGGCTATTTCACTCTTAAATTGTATTTGAGTGCCAAAATGACCTGATCGACTAATATCCACCATTAGATACACAGTTAACTCACGCTCTTCTTCAAATATTTTGACAAATGGAGAACCGGAACGGGCAGTCACATTCCAATCGATCATACGAATATCATCCCCGGGCTGATACTCCCGAACTTCAGAAAATGTCATACCACGACCTTTGAAAACTGAATGGTATTCTCCTCCAAAAAGGTCGTTAACCAGTCCATTAGTTCGAATCTCGATATGCCGAACTTTTTTTAATATTTCTTGTGGAATCATTTATAATAAAAGGAATTAGGAAAAAGGCAAAAGGAAAAAGTGTGAGTATTTCTTTTTACTTATTCACTATTCCTTTTTCTTTTTTTTAGGGAATTTCGATACTATCGAACAATCTCTGCAAGATATCTTCTGGTGTTAATTCTTCCGCTTCAGCCTCATATGTTAAAATAACCCTATGTCTTAATACGTCCCCTCCAACATATCTGATATCCTCAGGCGTTACATATCCGCGATGTTCCAAAAACGCACGAGATTTTGCAGCTAATATCAGATTGATCGTCGCTCTTGGTGAAGCACCATATTCAATAAGATTTGCCAAATCGGTCAAATGATATTTTTCCGGATCTCGTGTTGCGAAAACAAGATTCAATACATAATCTTCAACCTTTTCATCTACATAAATGTCGTTGATGATGTTTTGTGCGTTTAATATTTGATCTACATCAATAACGTCTGGTATTTGATTTGTCTGCTTTGTTTTAGCCATTCGTTTCAAAATGATACGCTCATCTTGGATATTTGGATAATCCACTTTTAATTTTAACATGAATCGATCCACTTGTGCTTCTGGTAATGGATAAGTTCCTTCTTGTTCGATAGGATTCTGTGTCGCCAAGACAAGAAATGGAGGTTCCAGCTTATATGTTTCATCGCCGATTGTTACCTGTCGTTCCTGCATTGCTTCTAACAGAGCGCTCTGCACTTTTGCCGGGGAACGGTTTATCTCATCTGCTAAAATGATGTTGGCGAAAATGGGACCTTTTCGAATTTCAAAATTACTTGATCTTTGATTATAAATTAATGTTCCTAAAAGATCAGCGGGAAGCATGTCCGGTGTAAATTGAATTCGCTGAAATTTAATATTGATTAATTGAGCCAGTGTATTAACCGTTAATGTTTTCGCTAATCCAGGTACCCCTTCTAATAGAATATGTCCATTTGCTAATAATCCAATTAATATTCGATTTATTAAGTCTTGTTGACCTACAATGATTTGACCAAGTTCTTTTTTTAAATCATCCACAAATGCGGATTCACGGGCAATCCGCTCATTAATTTCAGTTAGGCTAAATTCACTCATTTTTCCATTCACAGGTTAAGTTGCTATATGTTTTAATATGGGAATTTCATTTATATCTTTTCCCAAATTCTCCATTTCAAATCGGACAGAAGGTGCCAATTCATGATTTGGATATTTTTCCAGAAACTTTTCGTAGGTTGATCTTGCCATATCTAAATCTTGGATTTTGCCAAATTGTGGATTAGCGTATATATATCCGATCATAAACTGCGCTTTTGGGGAGTCTTCAGATGTTTGATAGTGTTCCAATACTAATTTATAAGCGGAAACTGCCGCTTCAAAATCTCTCAAATCGTTCATATAAATATCTCCGATGAGATATTGCGCTTTCGGCGCTAATGAATGATCGGGATAATAGTAAATCACATTTTCAAGGTTTTCTAATGACGAATTAATGTTCTTAGAATTCCGATCCAGCTCTGATTGCGTATAATACTCTTCAGCAGTTTTCTTTCTTTCACAACTGATGAGCATTAAACAAAAGATTGATAAAATAAGAAGAAATTGTTTCATGTTTCCTGATAACCTCATTTTTTGGACGCCGAATTTACATATTCAGCAATATTCAACAATACGTAACTGATGGGTTTGTACTTATTTTAAGAAGTTGAGTTCCCTAAAAAGCATACAGCACATCCAGTAATATCTCCCAGTTACTTGGGTTTTTAATTTGGTAAGCGTATTCTAACCGGATTGGACCTAATGGTGATGTATAAGTAATACCTCCTCCAATGTCCCACAATAAATCATTTAGGTTCACATTTTTGTAACTACTCCATAATTGTCCACCATCTGTAAACAGCTCACCACCAATCGAGCCAAAGATTGGAAACCTTAATTCACCATTCGTTAAAAATCGTATCTCTTTTCCATTTAAAAAAATGCTTGCCACTTTTCGCTGATCAGGAAATTGCAATGCTTTCCATCCACGCATTGTCTTTGTTCCTCCAAGGTAAAATTTCTCAAACAAAATTTCTTCAAACTGATTATACGTTGAATCCCAATTGAAAATCATTCCAAATTTCATTTGTGTAGCGAATACCATTTTTCCTATTATTGGAATATAGGTTTGAAATCCTCCATCTACTTTTTGATAATCTCTGGTACCACCTAACAAACCACCTACGCTAAAAACATCTCCGGTTATTATGACGCCTCTGGTGGGAAACAGAGGATGATCGGAAAAATCCAACTTAGATTTTAGGGATATCATCCGCTGTTCTACATCTTTGATGTTATTCTCCTGTTGATTGAATTTTTCCAATCGCATCTCAAATTTGATAAAAGACGTTTCAGATAGGCGGTTGATTGTTGACCAATTAAAACCATACCTGCGAATGAATGGTTTATCACTCGCTCCATATTTTTTATATAATTCATATAGTGTTTGAATTTTGGTTGGAAATCGAACCCCTAAAAACCATTGGTTTTCCAAATTGATATTCATTGTAAAACGTGGATAACGTAACCCCTCTTCAGTAGGAATTTCCAAAGATGATTTGGTAGATAGGCGCACATTTGTCCCAAATAAACTGCGATTTTTCCATTGAATGAATGCCCCGGGACCCGATAAGGTCAATCCACCAAATTCGATGGGGACAAAGCCACCCTCTGAGGTTATCTCTCTCTTTGGATAATATCGAACTTCTGTCACTAAATTGACTAAAGAGTCACTTTGCATATACCTTACGGGGTAAATATTGGCAAATGAATACTGTCCTGTTTCAAGCAATTGTCGCTGTGATTTTTGTATTTTTTCCAAGTCATACAGATCATCTGTGGATATGACCAACTCTCTTTGTATATAGTGATGATCCGAAGAGTCAGCTCCTTCAATATATTTATTCTTAACATACACATAAGGACCCTCATTAATTTCAACGGATATGGATGCAGAATCTGTAACTGTTTGTACAATATTGATATTGACGAAAAGTTTTCCAAGATAGTGGTATTTTTCCTCAATGAGTTTTACATCCATTTTTAGAGCAACCTGATTGAGCGGTTTGCGTTTTTTGAGTTTAAGAATATTCAGAATTGTTTTATCAGAAATTAGCGTATTTCCTTTTATATCAATTGATTTGACGAATGTTCGTTCCCCTTCATCGATAATAAAATATATATCCGCTTTTTCGGCGACGATAGCAAATGAATCGCGTACAACGGTATTTAAAAATCCTTTAGAGTGATAAAGATTCTTAATCGTAAGACCATCCAGTTTTAAAATACGTTTATCAAATTCCGTTTTTGAAAAAAGAATCGGTTCCTCCAGGTGGATATGTTGTTCCAGAAGCGTTTTTCTAAGTGAATTGTTTCCGATAAAATAAATGTGATTTACAAATATCTGGTCATCCGCTTGCGCAAGAAGTATCCCGAAAAATAAGAGGGACAATCGCCATCGATTAGGTTTTAGCATTTATAATATCGTTTTAGTATGAGTATCTCAAGCGGTATTTTACATGCATATTACCTGTCTCATCAACATTTCCTACAACGGATACATATCGATTTAATTTAAGCTCTACACCTACTTTATTTGTATTGGGGTTGGATAAGGAAAAAGATCTTTTATATGAGTAATTAAGAGATAAGTTATTAGATATTTGACTCTCTGCACTAATTTCAAATTCCTGTGAGTTGGTCGGATCGATCAAGCCGGCGGTTCCTGAAATGCTGACATTATCAATAATGCCCGATTCATTCAAACCGGTTGCTTGGAGAAGATTCCTCTCCAATTGCCGCTCTAAATATGCACCTAAAATGTTTTGGGCTTGATTACCAAGTCCTTTTGCTGAAATTTCATTAGGATCAAATCGGCTTCCGATTGTCAATAGTCCAATAATATCACTTTCAGAAAACCCACTGGAAGACGCTAAAATAATTTGTGGATTGTCCCAATTTCCAGTCAAATTAATATTAATATGCTCATCTTTAATTTTGGTAAATGCTTCCATGTCAATATATGGATTAAAACCCTGTTTATTAAATGCCATATATCCATCTGATATGGTAAAGACATTTTGGTTTAAATAAAACTTCCCCCCTCGCACGAATAACTCGCCACCGTAATCTGTATGATAATCACCCAATTTTGTCATACTCAATTCACCGGAAAAATGGGCGTCGATTTGGGAATTACGCAAAGCAAAATCACCCGTAATGGGAAAATTCAGAAAATAATTTATTTGTGTATTAGTTCCCTCCTCAACAGCTGTTACTTCAGAACTTTGAGTGAACTCCTGATACATCACAGCATCTACAGGTTCAATCTTACCTGAAATTACGATAACATCTTTTCCAGTCAAGGACAGATCTAAATTACATATTCCTTCTATATCACCTAACAACGTCCTGAAATGAAGTTTATTTCCCTTAATTCCGAAATGATAAGAAGGCCTAAAAAAACTGCTCATATCCATAGACCCGGTTACTGAAATGTTTGATTTATCTTTCCCGGTTGAACCATCAACCATTGCTCCGGTCAGATATTCCCATGATAGTTGATTATTAACGAGAGTTCCATAACCATCAACATTTCGGATGGGATCATCAAGAAGGGTCGAATAAATATTGGCATTTTTCCCCTTTATATGACCGTCTCTGACTAATGAATCAATAGGTCCGTTTAATTCTAGTTCTAAATCGAAGTCTCCGGTAATAGAATCTATCGTAGATATATAGGCTGAAAGAAATTCCATGTCATTTGTTGTACCGTTTACAATAAGCCATAATGAATCATTCTCAAAATATTTACCAAAATTATCTGAAGACAAATTATAATCAATTGGTAAATACGCTGATCCAGCTAACCTGGCGCCCGGATATTCTGCGGAAAACTTATTTAAATATAATCGGTGTCCGTCAAATAACCCTTCCGATTCAACCCTGCCTAATGCCAGACGATCCCAAATTGCGTCCGTCATTATTATATCATAATCAAATAAAGTGTTTTTTGGATTACCTCCCAAGTGAAACCCTCCCGTGATTTTTCCATCCATGAAAAATTTAGGTTTGATGAATTGAGTTAATATTGATATATCCAAGTCATCAAATATCATATAATAATCGAAGTCCCTTTCTCCATATTTTTTTTTGCCAATCGGAATATATCCCGAAATTGTAGCAAATTGTTTCCCATCAGAGACCAGAGTAATTTCATCTACATTTACTGTTGATTTATAAATTGATCCGGTAATGATCATTTCGGAAAATTTCTGTCTGGCGATAATTCCATTTTTCAGCGTTACATCCATTTTTACTTCAGGGTGATTATCAATATCCATGATGGAAATGTCTCCATAACTCATTCCGGATAAGTGGAAACGTTCGTCGTCAGTAAACAATTTCATAATATCAGCATTAATATTTGATAATTGGAATTGACCTCTGATCTCGTCACCAATTACCATCTGCCCTGTTACAATACCATCATCAACATGGAATTCAAATGGATAAAATTCAATCATATTTGGTTGATATTTCATCATAAATGGTTTTGCATTGATAAAATAATGGTCCTCGTAAGCCAGTTGTAACCGATCAATTGATAAAATGCTATCCGGTGATATCGTTCCTGATGTTTGTAAATAATTTTCGTTTTGCCTGAATTCAGCACTTTGAAATTCAATACCATCAGGTGAAAAAGCAATATCCACCAGCCCATAATCAAACCCATACTTTCGCCAGGATCCTTTTCCAATTTTCCCTCGAAAAAATCCATTCCCTCCGCTATCGGCAGGTGTCCAATTGGCATTTAAAGTAATATCCTCTAAAAACATTTCTTTATATGCCAGATTCCTGCAATCCAACTCTGCCTTTATCATCGGGTTTTTGAATAAACCTTTTATTTGTAAATCCCCTGTAGCAATTCCGCTCGTTAAAGAGTCCGACCAAAAATTATTAATAAGAAAAACGCTCGCTTCATTTAATTTCAGCTCCAAATCCAATTTTTCTTCGTTCAGATCAGCAAATCCTTTTACATCAATAAAGCTCGGGCCAACACTTACGCTTAACGGATTATCAAAAGAGATAACGTCATTATTATAAAATAACGATCCGGAAATAGATATCTCTTTATCTTTATACAATTGCGATTCATTAATTTCCATTGTCAAAGAGATATCACTCATAGTACCTTTTTTTATTGCTCCTTCCAGCATTATTGTACCATCTACATTTGTAGGTTTTTGTTCCGTAATCCACTTACTTAAATCAAATTGAGATAATAACACATTTCCGCTTAATCTGCCGTTATCTTCATAAATTCCTATGAATGTTAAAGTGGATTCTTCACTTTCAAGTCCCAAGCGATTCAAACTGATATACTCATCATGACGAGTCAAGGACAAATCTCCTTTCATGAATAAACCGAGTGGATTTTTCACAGTCAAATCACCTTGAAAATTTTTAAGATCTGATTTAAAATGTAAGATTGTTTCTAAAGATGAGAATTTTGATTTTAATGATTTATGTTTAAATAATTTTTTTGGAATTTCAAAGCGATCGATATGAATATCACCTGATAAATCTGGGACAATGGTCCAGTCGTAATAAAAGTCACCACCAAATGGTAATCCATTAACTACGCCATTTGCATGACCAATTTCAGCCCTTGTTTCATAAACGATCAGGGATGTATTTCTGAGTAAGATATAACCAAGAGTATCATTCAGAGATGCAGAAAACTCATTGATATGAAATTCCTTTTTAGTTGGATTGATTTTCAAATAGCTTTTAAGATTAATGTCAATAATTGATGTGTCGTTTTTTAATGGAATTTCTATAAACCCGTCTAAACTAATATCTTCAACAACAAAGTTAAAATCTGTCGGAACATTCAAAGAAGTTGTATTATTATTCTCCTTCTTATCCATGTTATCCGACTTAAATACAGGGTGGATTTCAATATTTTTAATTTGAAAAAATGAAAGGGTAGGTTTACCAATTATCGTTTTAAAATAATTCATTCTGGCTTGGAGTTCACCCAAATACACTTCAGTGCCATTTTGATTAGTCAAACAAATTTCTGACCCATTTACAGTACTTCCTATATTCCCACTCAATTTAGGTATAACTATCTGCCATTTTGAATGTTCTTTAAGCTTATTATTTAAATATTTTTCAATTGAGCTGCGCCATAATGATGCTTGCAGAAATATGTTTAATGCGACGATCAAAATGAACGTTAGGCTTATGAGAATGGTTTTTACGTGTTTCATTTATGTTTGAGTGCAGTACCCGTCAATACGAATATACGTGAGTCCTGTTCCAAAAACAAAAAAAGCGTTCCAAAGAAACGCTTTTTTTATTTTATTTGTATTTGTTTTTTTTAATCGACAACTTCAAAGTCAGCATCCTCTATCTCACCTTCGTCTTTTTTTGCATTTCCTTCTTCCGTTGGTGGTGCTTCAGTATTTGGCTGTTCCGTATCTTTACTAGTTTCATACATCTTTGATGCCAGTTTATTCCATTCAGTATTTAATAAATCCATTGAAGATTTAATATCATCTACATTGTTACCAGAATTCGCGGATTTTAGTTTTTCAGCAAAATCAGAAAGTTTCTTTTTATCATCTTCACTCAACTTGTCACCATATTCACCCATATTCTTTTCAGTCTGATAAATCAATTGTTCAGCCTGATTATGAATATCAACCAGTTCCCGCTTATCTTTATCTTCAGATTCGTGTTTTTTTGCATCGTTAACCATCTTTTCAATCTCATTTTCACTCAATCCGCTGGACGCTTCGATACGAATGCTTTGTTCTTTACCGGTCGCTTTATCTTTTGCACTTACGTTAAGAATACCATTTGCATCGATGTCAAACGTCACTTCGATTTGGGGAACACCCCTTGGTGCTGGAGGAATTCCATCTAAATGAAAACGACCGATGGTTTTATTATCAACTGCCATCTCTCGTTCTCCTTGCAGTACGTGAATTTCTACCGTTGTTTGATTATCTGCTGCTGTACTAAACACTTGGGACTTTCGGGTTGGAATGGTCGTATTCCTTTCAATTAGTTTCGTCGAAACACTTCCAAGTGTTTCGATCCCCAAAGACAGCGGAGTTACATCCAACAGTAGTATATCATCTACATCACCGGAAAGAACGCCACCTTGTATTGCAGCGCCTAAAGAGACCACTTCATCTGGGTTAACGCTTCGATTTGGTTCTTTGCCAAAAATTTCTTTCACTTTCTTCTGGATTTCCGGAATTCTTGTAGAGCCACCGACCAAAATAACTTCATCAATTTCTGAGGCTGAAAGACCAGCATCTTTGATAGCTTTTTTACATGGCTCTACGGTTCGTTGTACCAAATCTGATACTAATTCTTCAAACTTTGCTCTTGATAATGTCAGATTTAGGTGTTTGGGTCCAGAAGCGTCCGCAGTAACAAAGGGCAAATTAATCTCAGTTTGTTTTGAGCTGGATAATTCTTTCTTAGCACTTTCAGCCGCTTCTTTCAATCTTTGTAATGCCATTGGGTCTTTACGTAAATCGATACCATCACTTTTATTAAATTCATCCGCAATCCAATTTATTACCTTTTGATCAAAATCATCCCCACCAAGGTGTGTATCACCATTTGTTGACTTCACTTCAAATACACCGTCACCTAATTCCAGAACGGAAATGTCAAAGGTACCACCACCTAAATCGAAGACTGCAATCTTTTCATCTTTTTTCTTATCAAGACCGTAAGCAAGGGCTGCTGCTGTTGGTTCATTGATAATACGACGCACATTCAATCCGGCAATTTTACCGGCATCTTTTGTTGCTTGGCGTTGAGAATCATTAAAATATGCCGGAACGGTAACCACAGCTTCTGTAACTGTTGTACCTAAATGCTCTTCGGCCATCTGTTTTAATTTTTGTAACACCATCGCACTGATTTCCGGTGGAGTATATTCTTTATCATCCACCTTTACAGCTACCGGGCCTCCTTTTTTCCTTGATACTGAATAGGGGACTTCTTCAATTTCCGTACCCACTTCGTTATATTGCCTTCCCATAAACCGCTTAATTGAAAAAATGGTTCTTTTAGGATTTGTAACTGCTTGTCGTTTGGCAGGCTGCCCCACAAGCCTCTCACCATTCTTTGTGAAGGCAACTACCGATGGTGTAGTTCTACCCCCTTCAGGATTGTTTATGATGGAAGGCTCTCCACCTTCCAATACTGCGACACAGGAATTTGTTGTTCCTAAGTCAATACCAATAATTTTACCCATATTTTTATTCCTTTTTGATGGTTAATAAATTGTTTTTACAATAATACAATTATTATACCATTTAGCGATATAAACCTATATGACAGTTGTATTAGTATATTTTAACCGATATGGCAGAACCGGAGAGGATTTAGACTTTTTTATTTAAGCGTCTGAAATTTGTGATTTTTTCGATTTGGGTTTTGTAAATATAAAGGCTCCCTTTGAAGCAGTAATATTAATTGTGTCCCCTTCGGAAAATTCATTCTCCAAGAGTAATTCAGAGATGGGATCTTCAAAATTTTTTTGAATTTCACGACGTAAGTTACGTGCACCGAATTCCGGTTTAAACCCTTTCTTTAGCAGCAATTTTTTAGCCGTTTTGGTTAACCTCAATTTTATATTTTTTCGAGCCAAATTCGAACGCAGATCTTCTAGCTGTAAATGAATTATATCCAAAACATGCTCTTCGGCAAGCGGATGGAAAACAATAATTTCGTCGATCCGATTTAAGAATTCTGGATTAAATAAATTTTTTACTGTGTCTAATAGCTTATCATGCATTTTTTCATAAGATTTACCAGCGGATTGATCAACAAATCCCAATGTATTACCTTTCATGATTTCCTTTGTACCAATATTTGAGGTCATTATGGTAATGGTATTTTTAAAATCTACTTTTCTACTCATACTATCCGTTAAAACACCTTCATCGAATAATTGTAGTAATAAATTAAAAACATCAGGATGCGCTTTTTCAATTTCATCAAATAGAACAACGGAATATGGATTTCGACGAACCCTTTCTGTCAGTTCACCGCCCTCTTCATATCCTATATAACCCGGTGGCGCTCCGATTAATCTGGAGACTGAAAATCGTTCCCCAAATTCTGACATATCAATTTTTATTAAAGACTGTGAATGGTTAAACAAGTAATTTGCCAACACTTTTGCCAATTCAGTTTTTCCAACTCCTGTTGGACCTAAACATAAAAATACGCCAATGGGATGGTTTGGATTCTTTAAACCGGCTCTGGCGCGTTGGATGGATTTTGAAATACTTTTAATCGCTTGTGTTTGACCAATAATGTACTTTTGCAAATTGTCCTTCATTTCCAAAAGCTTTTTCGTTTCCGATTCTGCGACTTTATTAACGGGGATCCCTGACACCATCGATACAACATCTTCAATATTATCTTCAGTAATAATTTCACGGCTGGAATTTTCTTCGCTTTGCCATAGTTGTTGTGCTTTTGATAGCTTAATGAGCAATTTTTGTTCTTTATCCCTATAGTTAGCTGCTGCTTCAAATTTTTGTTTTAAAACAACTTCATCTTTCTTAAGTCGGACCAAATCTATTTCCTTCTCAAGGTCTAGAATGTTTTGCGGTACGATTATATTATGCAAGTGAGCCCTTGATCCAGCCTCATCCATGATATCAATTGCTTTATCGGGTAAAAATTTATCAGTGATATAACGGTCTGATAAATAAACGCATGCTTTAATGGCATCGTCTTGGTAACGAACATTGTGGTGGTCTTCGTATGCATTTTTTAGTCCGTTCAATATTTGAATTGTTTCTTCCTGACTGGGAGGATTCACCATGATCTTCTGAAAACGCCTTTCAAGTGCTCCGTCTATTTCTATATGCTTCCGAAATTCATCTAATGTCGTCGCTCCGATGCAGTGAATATCTCCCCTTGCTAATGCCGGTTTGAACATATTCGACGCATCTAATGAACCAGACGCTCCTCCTGCACCAACAATCGTATGTAACTCATCTATAAACAGAATCAAATTGTCTGAATTTTCCAGTTCCACCATGATTGTTTTCATACGTTCTTCGAACTGCCCACGGTATTTCGTTCCTGCAACAATGGACGCAAGATCTAATGATAAAATGCGTTTATTATGTAATAACCTTGGGACGGATTTCTCGATTATACGATGAGCAAGCCCTTCAATGATTGCTGTTTTGCCGACACCCGGTTCCCCGATTAAAACTGGATTATTCTTCTTTCTGCGGGACAAAATTTGAGCCACACGGTTAATTTCTTCCTGACGACCGATAACAGGATCCAATTTAGCCTTTCTTGCTAAATCGGTTATGTCCCGTGAAAAATGATCTAATGCAGGAGTTTTTGATTTTTTACCGACCTGTTGTTTTTGAATTATTGGTAAATTTTCTTCTCTATCTTCATCTTCATCTGATGCATCATTCAGTAATTCCATCACTCCACTAAAATCAAGATGGTATGAATTCAGTACCTCCAGGGCAATACCTTCCGTTTCTTTTAACATCGCTAACAGTAAATGCTCATCATCTGCAACAGATGCACCCAAGGCGGCCGCTTCATTATATGCGTTACGTAAAATACGCTCTGCCCGGCGTGTTAGTGGGAGATGCCCAAGAGTCATGGTCCCTCCTGAAGATTTAATCAAATCCTCTATCATGGTTCGAATATCTTCGATGTCGCAATCGTAAATATCTAAAATCTTGTGGCTCAAACCCGAATTCAATCGAATCAATCCCAGTAATAAGTGTTCTGATCCAACGTAACTATGCCCAAGACGGATAGCCTCCTCTTTGGCATTTTTCATAATTAATTGGACTCGCTTTGAAAAATTCTCTTTCATTTCAAACCTAAATTAGCAATGGATTTCTCATTTTCAAACATTATCTGTCAAAGATAATGTTTCATTTTCTAAAATATATTTTCGGTGACCAATGTTGGCTACATTCGAGTTGTGAGTTGTAATTACAAATGCCTGATCAAAATCTTTATTAATTTTTTTAAATAAACTCAGCAACCTATTTGCATTTGTCATATCTAAATTTCCCGTTGGCTCATCCGCTAGAATAATATCCGGTTTTCGGATAATCGCTCTTAAAACAGCTACCCGAAGTCTTTCCCCTCCGGATAATTGGGATGGATAATGATCTTTACGGTCCATCATACCCACATATTCAAATAGTTCTTTCACATGTTCTTTAAAATCATCCTCGTCTCCTGCGATTAGGCTTGGCATTAAAACATTTTCAATCGCTGTGAATTCCGGTAATAAATGATGAAATTGGAATACAAATCCCAAATGATTATTCCGTAAAGAGGATAATGCTTCTTCGCTTAATACATCAATATCCTTTCCGCATATTTCTATTTTACCACCATCAGAAGTATCCAATGTTCCCAATATATTCAATAATGTCGTTTTACCGGCGCCGGATTGACCCATTATACTTACCATGTCTCCTACGTTTAATTGCAAGTCGATGTTCTTTAAAACAGATAGTGTCTTGGATCCATTATGGTAGGATTTATTTATACCGGTAGCATTTAATATCATTTTTCTAAATAAACGGCTTCTTTTGGATTAATCTTTAGCGCTCGGTTCGAAGCGATTGCTGAAGACATTAAGATTAAGATAAATGAAATAACAATAACAATAAAAAGATCCATCATTTTAAAAACCATCGGTAATTTATCAATAAAATAAATTTCTTCCGGTAAAGGGAATAAACCAAACTGATTTTGCGCTAAAACCAATCCTGAACTTAATACAATACCCACGACTGCGCCGACGCCGCCGATCATAAATCCCTGAAATAATATAACTCCCTGGATCTTCCTCGCAGTCGTACCTAACGTTCTCAAAATCCCAATTTCACGAATTTTTTGATATGTAACTAACACCAAAGTCGACATGAGATTAAAACACGCTACCAGAATGATCAAGCTCAATACCGCCATGGCTCCTAATCGTTCCATACGCATAGCATTAAACAATCCGGAATGAAGGTCAGCCCAACTTTTAATGGAGATTCCACCCGGGAGTCTCCTTCGATAATATTTTTTTAGTTCCCTTGCTTGTTCCGAGTCAATTAGTCGCATATCAATACCATCGATACCTTTTTTCCTAGTAAACAACTTTTCACCCAATACCATTGGTATAAAAACAATCCGATCGTCTACATCCAAAACTTCGGCACGAAAAATACCGGAGATTGTCCCGGAATACTTCCGGGGCAGGCCCAGCTGACCACCATGATCCACCGGGCTCATTAATTGGACATGATCACCGATGGCTACATTCAACCGTCGAGCTAACACCTGCCCAATGTAAATGGATGGTTTATCACCGGTTTCTTTTTCAGTCATATCTATATTATAAAATTCGGAAAATCGATCTATGTCTATTGCTTTCAATGTAACCAAACGGTGTTCTTGATCTGAACCTGATATTAATCCATTGCGTTCCCGATACGGCATCGCATCTCTTGCAAATTGATCCCTTTTTATTGTGTTGACCATCGGTAACAAATTCAAACCATCTTCCGTGGCTGTTATTCTTAAGTCTCCTTCAAATCCTACGACTCGATTGGTGACTCTTTCTTCAAATCCATTCAGTACAGATAGTGAAATAATCAACGCGAAGGTTCCGGATGCCAGACCAATAATGGAAATCCATCCCGTCAATCGACTGGGACCGGCGCCTTTTCCACCGAGCATAAACCTTCGTGCAATAGTAAAAGCGAACTTCATTCGTATCTCAACGCAATGGCAGGTTCAATTGCAGCCGCCCGGTGTGTCGGCCACAATGCCGAAAGTACCGAAAAAAATATTCCACTTAAAACAATCACTCCAATCACTGACCAGTCGAGGAGAACCGGTACATAGCGCATAAAATATATTTCTTCTGAAATTGACAATGGAGTATAATGAATCTGTATGGCTGCAAATATTAATGCGAGCCCTAATCCAAGTAAAGAACCTAAAGATCCGATAAACACTCCTTTAATAAGGAAGATGCGGCGAATAGTTTTTTTATCCATCCCCATGGATTTTAATGTTCCGATGGTTCGGATTTTTTCAAGAACGATCATGAATAATGCAGACACAATATTGACAATACCAACTAATGCTATCATTCCAAAAATAATTAGAATTGGCCCTTTTTGTAAATTGAGCCAGTTGAATAAAGTACTGTGTTTCTCTTTCCACGTGATCGCATAGTACGGATACCCCAAGGCTTCTTCAATCTTCGGTGAAAGGTTCACCGCTTTTTTTCCATCCTTTAATGAAATGGTATAGCCTGACACTTTATTTCCAAAATGAAACAAATCCTGTGCGTCTTCTAATGAAAGATAGACAACCGATTGATCATATTCCTGTAAACCGGATTTGTAAATGCCTCCAAGGGTAATCTGCTTCAGTCGCTGTCTAGGTGAAATATTCATGATGGATTTCATATCCACCAATACCAATTTATCTCCAATCTCAACATGCAGTTTTTGAGCTAAAGCTTTTCCAATCACCGCTTTTCCTTTTTCCAGTTCGGATGAACCCAATTGCACCATTTTTGTAATATCCTTCGGTAGCTCATCATTCCCATACCCTTCTATGAGAATCCCCTCTGCTTTGCGACCTTTTCTTACCATGGCAGCTTCTTGGATATAAGCGACCGTTGTAAAGGACACCGATTGACCTGCTAAAATACTGTCCAGTTTTATTTGATAAGGATCGACTGGTTTAAAAAGAAAATGCTGGGTACGAATATGTCCGTCCAAACCGGAAATTTTTTTGGAAATGGTGTCCTCAAAGCCATTGAGAACGGATACGGTAAGAATCAAGGCACAGACACCCAACCCCAAACCAATTATAGCTGTAATGCCGGCAAAAGACGCAAAACTGCCTTGGTGTTTAAACCCTAAATGACGAATAGCAATGCGGAGCGATGTTTTCATTCATCGACAGTCCGCATAGCAGGAAAAAGGATCACATCTTTGATATTATTTTGTTCTGTCAGAAGCATTGTGAGCCTGTCGACACCAATCCCGACGCCGCCGGTAGGTGGCATTCCGCATTCCATTGCCTGGATAAAATTCTCATCCACAGGTTGGGCTTCATCATCACCTTTTTCCCTCAGGCTTGCTTGTGCTTCCAGCCGTTCACGCTGATCAACGGGATCATTTAACTCGGTAAAAGCATTAGCAAATTCAGCGCCGCCAATAAATAATTCAAATCTTTCGACCAAATTAGTGTCTCCATTTCGGTGAGCTTTGGCTAAGGGTGAAATGGCTTTTGGGTAATCAGTTACGAAAGTGGGTTGGATGAGGTTTGGTTCCACTAATTCACTCATAAGACCATCAAGCATTTGACCGTAATTGGCATTGTCTTCTACTTCAATACGATGGGATTTGCAGATTGATTTCATTTCATCATTAGTAGCTAAACTCAAATCCTCACCTGTGGCTTCCTTCAGCAAATTCAGTATTGGCCTACGGGAGAATGGTTTGGAAAGATCAATTTTATTTCCCAGCCAATGAACAGTTGATGTCCCAACAGTTTCTGCAGCTTTTCGAAACAGTTCTTCCACCAATTCCATAATGTCTTCATAGTCTGAATATGCCCAATAAAATTCAAGCATGGTGAATTCAGGGTTGTGGCTCCGGTCCATACCTTCGTTACGAAAATCTTTTGCAATTTCGTACACACGGTCTAATCCGCCAATAATGAGGCGTTTGAGGTATAATTCGTCTGCAATACGCAAATAGAGTTTTTGATCCAGGGCGTTATGATGAGTAGTGAATGGTCTTGCATTGGCTCCCCCGTAAAGCGGTTGGAGGGCAGGTGTTTCCACTTCAAGAAACCCCAGTCCGTCTAAATAATTTCTTATTCGACCGATTATTTTGGCTCGTTTAACAAAGACATCTCTGACATCAGGGTTTACAATAAGGTCTAAATGCCGATTTCTGTAGCGGAGTTCTTTATCCTCAAAAGCATCGAACGTTTCTCCATCTTTTTTCTTAACGACCGGCAAGGGACGAATACTTTTTGATAAAACAGTGAATTCTTTTGCATGGATGGATTTTTCACCCATTCTCGTGGTAAAGGGATAACCCATGACGCCAACAACATCCCCAATATCCATGAGTTTAAATTGAGTGTAGGCGTCTTCGCCAACATCATCTCGACGGATGTACACTTGGATTCTACCACCCATATCCTGGAGGTGAAAAAAGGACGCTTTACCCATTTTGCGAAGAGCCATAATTCGTCCGGCGATTGTGACGTCTTTGCTTTCTAAATCGTTATAATTTGAGAGTACCTCACCACTTGTGTGCGTAGGGTCGTAATTGTGCGGATATGGGTTTATACCCTTTTCTTTTAGCGTATTCAGCTTTTCTTTTCGGAAGCGAATAATTTCGTTTAAACTTTTATGGTCGTCTGTCATGATGATTCTATTGGTTTGAAAGGGTTGAAGTTAAATATATAGAAGGCCACCCTTAAATGATTCTTTTGATTACATCCGAAAAATAACAACATGCCATCAGGATCTTTGAAATAGGAAAACTTTCCATCGTTGTTTTTGGATAAAAATAATATATCCTCGAGGCTGAAGATTTTTATCAACTTTATCTATAATCGAAAATCAATTCAAAATGCGCTCCTGCCGTCTGCTCAACGGATTTGTGTAACTTTCGCCCGTACCTTAATCATAAAAGGACCTGACCAGAAACTTCTCTAATTTCTCTAAATCCCCTAATTTTATAGAAGTCATTTCGGCCACAGATTGATACGGTGTTAGGTGGCGAACAAAACGACCGGAGAGGTAGTGAAGAATCTCAAGGGTAAAATAATCAGCTGATATTTGAAATTCTTTCTCTTCACTTCGTTCAGTGTCAAAAATGACATTTATTTTATTTTATAAGTACGCATTAATGTGATGAGCCAACAATTAATAATTTACGACCTTCCTTTTTTCCCTCCTTCTAAAGGAATTTGAGGAGATTGGTTAAATAATGTGTAACCGATACAGATATTTTTCATCTAATAGAAAAAAGGAGAAATATTATGAGTACAAATACAACGCACATTACAGATGATAATTGGTCCCGGGAAATTCAGGATTACAAGGGTGTTGCCCTATTGGATGTTTGGGCTCCCTGGTGTATGCCTTGCAGAATGGTGGGACCCATCGTAGAAGAGCTTGCAGATGATTATGCTGGGAAAGCTAAAATTTGTAAATTAAATGCCGATGAAAATAGAAAACCGGCTGAACTTCGTGTGTCCGGCATCCCCACCATGATTATTTTTAAGGATGGACAGGAAGTTGACCGTCTGGTGGGAGCATCACCGAAGCAAACGCTGGTGGAAAAACTCGATTATTACTTAGCAGCAAATTAAACCGTTGATTCAAACTGAAGAACAATTAATAAAGAAAGCAAAATCCGGGGACACAAAAGCCATGGCTGAATTGGTCAAATACCATTCAGCTGATATTTATAATATTGGCTTACGGTTCATGGGGAATAAGTCAGAAGCAGAAGACGTGCTTCAGGAAACATTCCTGATCATGTTGAAAAAACTAAATACGTTTGAAGAAAAGTCTGCCCTATCCACCTGGTTGAATCGCATTGCATCCAATATTGCATTAGGAAAATTAAGGGATAAGAAAAAACGGGAAGGTGATATGGAATTAGATAATTTGGATTTTGAACCATTGACCGGAAAACAAATAAAATCCTGGCCGGAAGCATTAGACAAAATGTGGAAAAATCAATCCGTTCAATCCTGTTTAAAAGCAGCGCTCATTAAATTACCCGAATCATACAGGACTGTCTTTGTTATGCGTGACCTGGAAGGTCTTTCCGTGAAAGAAACAGCATCCATGCTGAAATTAAGTGAGTCAAATGTGAAGGTTCGACTCATGAGAGCCAGACTGTTTCTACGGGATAATCTGGCAAAAAACCTTCATTGTATCGAAGCAAATGCATGAATAGACCGCACCAACATGACAATCGAATGATGAAATTGGTTCAAGATCAATTGGGCAGAAATATTGATGCTGACCTTATGAGTGAGGTTGCAGAACACATGGAAGAATGTCCGGACTGTCATATTTATGTTGACAGCGTTCATCAAACAATCAATTTAATTAAAACAATCGATGCGAACAATTCACTGCCAATAGATGTGAAAAATCGAATATATAAAACCTTAAAATTGGAGATCGAATTATGAATAAATACATCATTTTCCTCTTATTGGGATTCTATAGTCTTTATGCCTTTGATTCTACAGATGTAAAAAACGATACTATTCCCTCCATTGAATCACCAAAAGGTGTGGAATTATATGGAAATGACGAATATATTTTCCTGGACGTAAGGACGGTTTACGAACATGAGATAATAGCCATCCCGGGTACACAGGTGATCCCAGTTCAGGAATTGGAAGACCGGATTGATGAATTGAAAAAAATAAAAGATAAAAAAATTATCGTATACTGCCGAAGTGGAAATCGATCCAGAACAGGGACAAAAATCTTGCGAAAAAATGGATTCGATGCCATCAACCTTTTAGGGGGAATGAATCATTGGAAAGGCCCGGTCACGACAAATGAGTAATCGACTCTTCTTTATTGCGGGAGGAGCTATATTGGGATATGCATATTATGCACTTATCGGCTGTACAAACGGATGTGCAATTACCGGATCACCTATTAACAGTACAGTTTACGGAGCATTTATTGGATTAGTCTGGGGTTGGCCAAATAAAAACGAAAAGGAAAAATAAAATGAATTATGGTTATCAAAGAAAAATAGACGAAACATTCGAAGTGGCTGACGCCGCTATCAGAGAATCGCTTAAAAAAGTCGGATTTGGGGTGATTACCGAAATTGATGTAAAGGAAACATTTAAAGCAAAGTTGAATGAAAATTTCCGAAAATATAAAATACTTGGAGCATGTCAGCCGCCCACGGCGTTTGAAGCGCTGTCTTCCGAATTGGAAATTGGTTTATTGCTGCCCTGCAATGTAACCCTGTGGGAAAACACCGATGGTACAGTTACCTTATCAGCCATTAATGCTAAAAAAATGCTTTCTATTACCGGAAGGGATGATATAGAGGAATTAGCGGAGCAGGTGAATAACAATTTAAAAATAGCCTTGGATGCAGTATGAGTGATCTGATAACAGCCATATTTATTTTAGGTGCTTGGTATTTTATCAACCGGGTACTGTTACCCAAAATGGGGGTCCCGACTTGACATAATCCTTATCCTCAGGTTGAGAAAAAAATGGTTTATGATGAACAGACAGAAAAAAATGAAAGTGAGCTTTAATAATGCCCATGTATGATTATAAATGCAATTCCTGCGGACAACAGTTCGATGAACTGGTATCCTATTCCACTCCTGATTCCGAGATTGAATGTCCAAATTGCAAGAAAAAGAATTCTGAACGGATGTTATCCGCGCCATGCATTTCTACAAACTCACATGCAGATTCAAACTATAAACCTTGCGGTGCTTCCCCGGGATTTTCATGAGCCGTTTGAGCCTGTGGTCACGGGAAAGTAATTAACAATCTGAAAAGCCCCGATTTATGGGGGCTTTTCTCAAGGTTTTTAAAATATACTTTATTCTTTCTCTGCCATTAACTGTTCCATTTGAGTTACGAGACCGTCAAACAATTCCATGGCATCTTCAATTGGTTTGGGTGATGTAAGGTCTACCCCGGCCTTTTTTAATTGCTCAATTGGATAGTCATTTCCGCCGGAAGAAAGAAATTCCATATAACGCTCGATGGCTCCTTCTTCCCCATCCAGAACTGCTTTTGAAAGCGCGGCCGAAGCGCAAAAACTGGTTGCATATTTATACACATAAAACCTGCGGTAAAAATGGGGTATCCTTCCCCAGTTCAGAGCGTAACCCGTATCAATTTCAGCTGCAGCGCCATACCATTTCACATCAAGATCATGGTATGTTTTGTTTAGAGATGCAGCGGTAAGAGGTTCCCCATCGGCGACCATTTGGTGGGCGTTTCTTTCAAATTCTGAAAATAGAATCTGCGTAAATACTGTCCCCAGAAAATTATTAATCCACTGGTCTAAAAGCATCAGTTTAATATCTACATCATCTGTGTTTTTTAATAGATAATCCATCAATAAAGCTTCATTAAAAGTAGAAGCAACTTCAGCGACAAACAGAGTATAATCTGCCGTTTGATACGGCTGCGATTTATTCGATAAATAGCTGTGCAGAGCATGACCAAATTCGTGGGCAAGGGTAAACATGTGATCCTGTGTGCCGTTATAATTCATTAACACATAAGGGTGGGCGCCATACGTCCCCCAGGAATAAGCTCCGGTTCGTTTAGCCTGTGTTTCATAAACATCCACCCATCTCGATTCAAAACCGTGTTTCACTACATTAATATAATCTTCTCCCATGGGAGCGAATGCTTTTAAAAGGGTTGCCTGCGCTTCTTCATACGGAACCATCACATCCACATTTTCTACGATGGGGACTGATATATCATAAAGATGGAGTTTTTCTAATACCAAAACCTTTTTGCGCAGATTGTAATAGCGGTGGATGGTTCCGACATATTTATAGGTTGTTTCCAGAAGATTATCAAACACTTCCCTGGGAATATTGTCGGCATCCAAAGCCATATCAAGGGTGCTTTCATAATTTCTTACTCGGGCCAAAAAGCGATCCTTTTTAACCATGGCATCAAAAGTGGCCGCATTGGTGTTTTTGATTTTCTCAAATGCTTCTGTCCTGCCTAAAAAGGCACCGCGACGAACTTCAGCATTTCTCGATAAAAGTAAGCGGGAATACCGTCCCCTGGTTAATCGAACTTCATTCCCATCCTCATCCTTTACCATGGGAAAAACCATGTCGGTCGTTGTCATTGCTTCGTGAATTTTGGAAGGACCACTGTATAAATCACCCGCCATGGAAAGAATCCGCTCTTCTTCGACACTCAAGATGTGATCTCTTTGACGAATAAGGTTGTCAAAATAATGCTCATATATATTCAAACCGGCAGTTTTTGAAATAATTCTTTTAAGTTTTTTTACCGGTATTGTTTGCAATTCAGGCTCCACAAAGGAAGTGGCTTCAGAGAACAGGTTAGAAAGTCTACTAGCCCTGTCTGCCAATCCCTGAAATTCTGTATTTTTTGTGTCCATATCAGATCCAAGATTGGCATAAACATAAAGATTCTCCATGGTTTGTGATAATTCGGTTTGTAACTCTAAATAGGCCAAAATCACTTTCCCTGACTTGAGTTTTCCTTCGAATCGTTTGAATTCACCCAGGCGTTTTTCAAACAGCGAATAATCTGCTTCCCAGTCCTTAGTGGTGGGATAAATATCGCCCAGATTCCAAGTGTATTCCAGTTCGATATCTTTCCGAGTCGGCACATCATCCTGTGCCAATGGAAAAGAAATCATGCATATTGATATTAAAGTGGTAACAAATAGTGATTTATTTTTCATAGTTGGTATTCATTTTAAAGGTTCTTAAGTATTGGAGAATCGCATTCAAATTTGCCCGAAATTATTATAAATTGAAACTTAAATACATTTTTATTCATTAATGTGCAACCCACTTCAAAAAAATAGCGAAATGAATTATGTTGTTTAACTTTGATTTGAGATTTTGCAAAAAGCCCATCTTTACGGAATATCCGGATTTACCCAAATGTTATAATAAATCAGTATAGTAATTTTTCAAGAAATCGCACAGTTACACGCACCTACGCCAGAGGATTTTCAATAGGATATAAATTACAGTGAACTTCGTGCAATTGGGTTTTCCTTCCGAGGAAAATGGAATATTCTATGTGCAGGACCGAAGAGACTTCCCACC
>CAZBEY010000013.1:0-35169 GCA_964491015.1 uncultured bacterium
TTGGTAGCGGGGACAGGATTTGAACCTGTGACCTCTGGGTTATGAGCCCAACGAGCTACCAGACTGCTCCACCCCGCGATCATTAATTCTTCTGTAAAAAAGCGCCGGCAAAATTAGTCATTACATGAGTCTGGTGCAAGACTCACTTAATAATAATTTCAACATAAACAGGCAGGTGATCAGAGTACCCGCCCAACAGACGATTCCCAGCCCAAAACCTGAAAGGATAGTGAGCATAATCTCCGTCCTGCTGACGGTATTTGGGTTTATCAAGAATTGAACCATTCCCTGCATCAAGTCCTTCTCCATCCTTTAATGCGGTGCTAATGATAATTTGATCTAGGAAATGATCTTCCCCTTTCCACACATATGTCCCGACTTGGGGTGTTCCCATCATGGGTTCCATTAAATTGATCATATTTACCGATTTAAGAATTTGAACATTCTCGTCTGTTGGATCTTCATTGAAATCCCCGAGTAAAACTATTTCAGCATTGGAATTGTCGGACAATATGTTTGCAATTTCATTCACCAGTAATCTTGCGGTTGTTCTCCGTTTTGGAATTGCCTGTTCTTTGCCTCCATAATTTGACGGCCAGTGATTGACAAAGATGTGCAATTCTTTTCCCTTGTAATTCCCCAAAACGTATAAAATATCACGAGTTGGATGACCATCCTTTAACGTGTTTCCAATTGCTCGACTTTTTAAAACTGTAAACTCATCCGGATCATATAATAGTGCATTATCAATCCCCCGCCCATCCGGCGAATCATAATGGATAATGTTATAGTCCCGATCGACATAGACTCTGTTTAATTCATCCAGTACAAAATAGTTTTCTACCTCACATAATCCCAATATATCCGCGTTGATATCTGTGAGCACTTCGGCACAATTTTTCAGCTTCAGGTTATAAATCTCTTTTGTGACATTTTTCTTCCCGCCTAATGCAAATTCGTCATCATTGGTTGTGGGATCATTCTCCAGGTCAAATAAATTTTCCACATTCCAGAAACCTAATCGTACGGATTGCCCGGACAGCAGATTTACCAATAATACGAGTATGATATATTTTTGATTCATTTTAATGACCTCAATTTATTCAAAAGTTAAAGGATATGAAACTTTTTGATACAATAATCATTAGCATTGCTGAAGCGGACACGAATTTTCTATCCTTCCTCCTTGTTACCTCCTTGGTTTGGTGTCCGCTTCTTTTTTTATCTCCACTCCGAATTGCATCAAAC
The DNA here is from genome assembly GCA_964491015.1 of uncultured bacterium. Classification (GTDB taxonomy): domain Bacteria; phylum Fidelibacterota; class Marinisomatia; order Marinisomatales; family TCS55; genus JADFRD01. The sequence continues at coordinate 1,249 of CAZBEY010000013.1, forward strand.
CTTCATAATTCGTTTGAATGGGTATATCAATAACCCACTTCAACCGGTCACTCGATTCATCTTTAACTCGTTTCCCATGGTGCTGATTCATCCAATATTTAATTTTTCCAACCGATTTAAAATCTCCTGTAATAACAATCTTTTCAGTTTCTATCCAATCTTTCCATCGGGTCTCATAACAAAGTTTTTCAGCCACTGTTGTATAGGCCATAATCAAACCTTTTTTCCCAAGCTTTACACCGCCAAAATAACGCACAACGGCGATGGCTGCTTGCACCGATTGATGACTTCGTAACGTATTTAGAATTGGTAGACCAGCGGAGCCGGATGGTTCACCGGCGTCAGATGAGTTTTCTACCATTTCTTTCTCTACAAGACGATATGCCCAGCAAATATGTCTGGCATTGTGGAATTCCTTTCTTATTCTTTTTAGGAATATTTGGAATTTAATCACGGAAGATACTGGGTATATTATCGCAATAAATTCCGACCGCTTCACATTATGGGTGATACGGTTTTCATGAGAAGGTGTTTTGTTCAAGACTTCCTGTATGAAAAGCGAATGGGGACTCCATTAAAATTAAATGCTTTTCTTAACTCATTTTCTAAAAATCGTTTATAATGGGTAGGAATTAACTTCGGATAATTTGAATAGGCCGCAAACAAAGGTGGTGCTGAACTCACTTGCTTGATGAATTTAATCTTTACCAATTTTCCTTTTTCAGCCGGTATACTGCGCCTTTTAACCGCCTGTTCCAGAAATGTGTTTAGTTCATTTGTGGAAATTTCCTGTATAAAATTTTCATAGACAATAAATACCTCTTTCAGAATATTTGATACACGCTGTTTTGTCAAGGCCGAAATGAACATAATCGGAAAATCATTTAGTTTTGGAAACTGCTGTTTTACGGATTCTGATGTTTCCGCCATGGTGTTGGTTTCTTTTGCAATCAAGTCCCATTTATTTACGATAAACACCAATCCTTTCCCGGCTCTCATCACTTGATCGACAATGAATCTGTCTTGCTTGCCAAATCCTTTTTCGGCATCCATCAGTACGAGTGCAACATCGCATTGGCTGATAGAGCGCTTGGCACGAACAGAACTATAATATTCTACATCATCCGTCACTTTGCTTTTTTTCCGTAATCCGGCTGTATCGATCAAAATGACTTTTTTACCATACCATTTTAGTGGTGTATCGATAGAGTCCCTCGTGGTTCCTGCAATGGGCGTAACGATTGTTTGTTCTTTTTGCAGCAATGCATTTACCAGTGATGATTTACCAACGTTTGGCATACCGATAATTGCCAGATTTAAATCCGTATGTTCATCTGATTCGATTTTTCGGTCTTTTAAATTCATTTTTATTGCGATCGCTTCCATAATATCACCTGTTAATCGACCGGACAATGCTGACATGGGCAGGATTGGTTCTAATCCCAATTCGTGGAAATTGTGAATTTGCTTGTCCTGATTCATATTATCACATTTATTTACTATAAGGATATGTGGCTTCCCACTTTCTCGTAATACCTGAGCCAATACCTGATCACTGGATGTTATGTTTTCTCTACCATCGACCATTAATGCAACCATATCCGCTTCACACATAGCCAGTTTGGCCTGTTCGCGAACAGCCGCATTAAACACATCCATATCCTCCGGAATAAATCCCCCTGTATCAATAAAACCGATGCGTTTCCCCTCCCATTCTGTTTCACCATATACCCGGTCTCTGGTGATTCCCTCCTGAGGATCAACGATCGCTTTTCGCTGTCGTAGGACACGATTAAAAAATGTTGATTTTCCCACGTTGGGTCTGCCAACGATAGCTATAACCGCTATTGACATATTAGCCCCTGATCTCCGCTGATTTTTGCTGATTGTATAAATTCATTATTTTTGTCTCATATTGATGCTTCATCTGCATTTATTCCTGTGAATCCGTGGCTAAAATATTAAAAAATGCATCAGGTTCATCCGGCGATACATGAAATGGAACACCGATTGCATCAGTAATATTTTTAAGTGTCAAGTCATCTAATGTTTTCTCACCGGATGTTTCATTTACAATCCGTTCACTGAATATAACTTTTTCCCCTAAATCATTACCCATTAATTGATTAATGATAGCTCCACCTGTCAATAAACCGGTTACAGTTACTTCGTTTTCCCCGAATAATTCATTTTTAATTGGTATATAATTTACTGAAAGATTCGGAATGGCATTCAATTTTGGAATAAACCAATTTCTGAATGTTTCTGATATCAGAACACCTGATCCGATGGTGATTTGTGTTTCCTTTACAATTTTTGGCGGTTCAAAATTATTCCACAATTCTTTAAAGCTTCGGACTTGTCCAACGCCGTTTTCTTCCAGTTCAAGATTATGATAATGGGCGGTATCCGGCACATCTCTCCCGACTCGAAGGTACCACTCATCGCTCAACACTACAAATCGACTTCCATCAGGATGGCGAAATCGTTTATCGAAATCTTCGTAAAGTGAAATTGTTTTTTCAGCATATTCTTTCGTGATAGGAGGAATATGGGGTAAACCTTCTCTATGCTTTGTCAGTCCGGCAGGTACAATGGACATACTTTTTGCCATGGGCGAAAATGAATGAATATCCTCAATAGTCTTTTCCAGAAACGCACCATCATTCCATGTGGGACACAATACAACCTGTGAATGGAGCTCAATGCCATTTTCAGTCAAATATTCAAATTTTTTCAGCATATAATCATCTTTTCCATACAAAAACATCTCTAATCGTTTATCCGGATCAGTGACATGTACAGAAATATAAAGAGGTGATAATCGTTGATCGACAACACGTTTTAATTCCTTCCAACCCATATTTGTCATCGTAATATAATGCCCATGGAGAAAGGATAATCTGAAGTCACCATCCCTGAAATACAGGGCGTCTCTCATATTGGGAGGATTTTGATCAACAAAACAAAATATGCAGTCGTTGGCGCACTTGCGAATGCGCATATTTTCAAATTCTAATCCCAGATCGTCGTCTTCTTCTTTTTCCAGATCATACTCCACCCATTCACCGTCTTGGTTAACCTTAATTTTTATAAATTCATCAGCCACCTTGAAACGGTAGTCGATAATATCTTTTACACGAGAGCCATCGATCGCTTCAACGATATCCCCGGGCTTGAGTCCCAGTTCAGATCCCAGACTGTCTATTTGTACGGATTTGATTTTCATGAGGGGCAAAAATTACGGCGTATTTGATTAACTACCGTCGGTTTTAGTCAGAATTGAAATACAAAATTTAGCGAAAAATTCTTCGAAATGATTCATGGTTCAGCAATAATCCAGATATTAATGTAAATAGGGATACAACAGTTAATATGATGGCTAAACGAAAATAATCACCATGATGTTCTACCCGAATTTTGACAAGATCAATTCCAATCTTTAGCCATAATAAGACTCCGGCAAATGTGAGCCATTGGACCAAGTACAATATCGTTCTTTTTGGGATAAGCAATAAAAATGGGACACCCAGGCATAGCATCGCTGGAAATATTTGGCCAAATCGCAAAAAATGGGCAGCCAGAATAATCCATGAAATGCAAAGGGGAACGAGACATTTTATCATATCAACGTGAGAGTTGAGCGGGCGATGAGAATCGAACTCACGTCACGAGCTTGGGAAGCTCGGGTAATAACCATTATACGACGCCCGCATTTGGGCAGAAAATAACCATTTTTATAGTCCCTTGGCAACGGTTTCGGTTTTTAAATACTGCTATTTTTGCTAAAAGATATCGTTTTTAAGAAACGGTCTCTCATTGCTTTTCGGTATGCTATTTTAGTGATATTAAGGTTGAATATTTATCTTTGGGGCACCAATCCAAAAAAGAAGTTCAGAGCATAATTCACGAGGGTACCAACAAAGTTGATTCTCATAATGGATGGCAATGTTGACCCAATTAATATTTATTTTTACCCTCTTATTTATAAATAGGGAATATACATTATTCTCCTGTTTTATTTTTTCCGACGATAAAGTGGTGTTTTCAACTTTTCTTCTTGTTCAAATCTCCTCTGTTAAATATATTGTTGTCGCCAACCCCAGTAACTTTTTCACTTTTAATTGCTTGCCGAATTATTGTTAATTGATTTTATAACACCACATACCTCTAAGGATAAAGATGGCAGAAGCAATGGAACTGAACCTGAATCAGCCGATGAAGGGTCAGCAGGAAATTACGCCGGAAATATTAGATACTGTTCGGGTAATCCAATGGGAAAACAAAGACCAGACAGAACAGGATATTCCTGAAAAATATTTAATCAGTAATTATTACAAAGATGATTCTTTGGGCGCCGATGTTTTGAAAAATAAATATCTTGCCCCTTGGGAAACACACCCATACGAAATTTGGCAGCGTCAGGCGAAAGCTATAGCTTCTGTTGAGAAAACAAAGAAACTCCGAGAGCGATGGACAACAAAATTCTTCCAAGTACTTGAAGACTTTAAATTTGTTCCGGGTGGTCGTATTATGCACGGTGCAGGACGGGATGACATCACTACCACGCTGAATAATTGCTACGTTTCAGCTATCAAAGACGATTCCATACATTCCATTTATGATACCATTATTAACGAAGCGCTGACATATAAATATGGCGGCGGATGTGGTCATGATTTATCAAATCTTCGCCCTGCCGGCGATACCATAAACGGAACCGGCGGTGAAAGCTGCGGTCCAACCGGATTTATGAATCTCTTCTCGGAAAATACGAATACCATTGCACAACATGGCAGACGTGGTGCGAATATGCAAACTCTCCGGGTAGATCATCCGGACATTGAGAAATTTATCGAGATAAAAACGAATAATATTGACATGGTTAAATATTCCAATATATCTGTTTTATTGACCCACAAATTCATGGATGCGGTCGAAAGCGATAAAGAATATGAGTTAATGTTTGAAGGTAAAGTGTATAAATCAGTTAAAGCAAAAAAATTATGGAATCAGATTATCAAGCACGCTCATAGCAGCGCAGAACCCGGCCTGCTCTTTTGGGATACCATGAAAGACTATCATAACGCTGAATATTGCAGTCCATTGGTTTCAACAAATCCCTGCGCTGAGCAACCATTACCAGATGGTGGATGCTGTAACCTCGGCGCAGTGAATTTGGAACGATTTGTTGATGAAAACTGCAATTTTAAAATCGAAGAATTCAAAGAAACGATTGCTGTCGGAACACGGTTTTTGGATAACGTAATTGACTATAATTTAGAGCGGCATGCGCTTGAAGATCAAAAATTAAACGCAATAAACGATCGAAGAATTGGGCTGGGAATTTTAGGCCTCAGTGATATGCTGGTACGTATGGAAATTAAATATGACAGTGAAGATGCCTTGCAAACTGTGGAACAGATTATGAGAATTTTTAGGGATACTACCTACGAAACAAGTATTGAACTTGCACGAGAAAAGGGGCAATTCCCGAACTTTGATTGGTCTGGTTACTCAAAAAGTAAATTTGTGAAAAATTTACCAAAAGCCATTCAAAATAATCTTCGTGAAAATGGCATCCGAAATTCTACCCTAAACACTGTCGCACCGACCGGAAGCGGCGCCATTGTTGCTAGAGTGAGCTCCGGGGTTGAACCAATATTCGCCACCTCTTATAAGCGCCGCGTTAAACAAAACGAGAGTTTTGGCCGAACTTTCAATGAATACATGGTTTATCATCCTGTTATTGGTCAATTATTTGGTGATGACAAGAAACTACCGGAGTATATCGTAACAGCCCATAACATCGATCCCTTTTTCAGAGTAAAAATGCAAGGAGTAATCCAAAAGTTTATTGATAGCTCGATTTCTTCAACAGTAAACCTTTCTGAAGAAATCACTGTCGACACGGTTGCTGATATTTATATGGCAGCTTATAGAGCCGGGTTAAAAGGAATCACTGTTTATAGAGAAGGAAGTAGAGAAGGGATCCTTATCACAAATAAAGACCAAACAAAGGATTCCGAAAAACAGAAAGCAGATGCGGATCAATTAACCTCTGTAAAATCCGCTTCGCAAACGAATAAGGCGCCTCGTATTCGTCCTGTGATGACATCGGGCGCAACGCGTAGAATCCGTACCGGTGAAGGATCGTTATATATAACGATCAATGAAGATGAAAATGGTTTGTGTGAAGTGTTTACGACAATTGGAAAAGCAGGTGGACATGCCGCGGCACAATCTGAAGCCATTAGCCGTCTCATTTCACTGGCGTTGCGATCGAGTGTTGATCCGTATGCCATTGTCAAGCAGTTAAAGGGAATTAGTGGACCCAACCCAACATGGGAAGATGGTCGATTAATCCTTTCAACGCCTGATGCGATCGGAAAGGCGCTGGATGATTATTTAAAAAATCGTGAAACCAATGGATCCGATGAACAGCATGTACAATTTACGCTGGCATCGGCAAAAGACGTCCACACAAAAGAAGTGGCGGACTACACGACAAAAAATCTGGTAACCTGCCCGGATTGCGGTAGTACCGTCCAGCACCAGGCAGGATGTGTTACCTGCCCCAGCTGTGGTTTTTCAAAATGTGATTAAGCAATCAAACCCCTTAAATGAAATAAAAAAAGCCTGCTTGTAATAAGAAGGCTTTTTTTAATTTCAGTGAAAAGGGATATTAAAATTCCATCAATTCTTGCTCTTTATGTTCCATCATTTCATTCAAACGTTCAATATGCTCATTTGTTAAATCCTGTACTTCACCCTCAGCCCGCTTAATTTCATCTTCTGAAATATGCCCTTCATCCTGGACCATTTTGATGTTATGATTGGCATCTTTCCTGACATTTCGGACAGAGATACGGGCATCTTCAACTAATTGATGAACTACCTTTATCAAATCTCTGCGTCGTTCTTCTGATAATTGTGGAATCGGGATTAGAATGATTTCTCCATTATTATTGGGAGTGAGTCCAAGATTACTTCCCATAATGGCTTTTTCAATATCAGGCATAACCGTTTTATCGAAGGGTTGAACGGTTATTAATCGTGGTTCTGGAACAGAAATATTTGATAATTGATTCAACGGAGTATTGGCGCCGTAATAATTTATTGTCAGCGACTCGACCAGTTCGGGATTTGCTCTTCCAGTTCTAACTTTCGCCAGTTCCATTCGCAAATGTCCTACCGATTGATCCATCCGATGCTTTGTATCATTAAATATTTCTTTTAACATATTTACTCCGTTATCAATGTCCCAATTTCTTCTCCTTGGAGCATTCGAACCATCGATCCTGACTCATTCATGTTTAATACACGAATCGGTAAATTGTTTTCCTTGCATAATGTAATTGCTGTGAGATCCATAACCCGCAAGTTTTTATTTAGTACATCTTCAAATGATATGGTATCAAACTTTAAAGCATCGGGATACTTAACAGGGTCTTTATCAAAAACACCATCGACCTTCGTTGCTTTAATAACAACATCTGCACTGAGTTCAGTCGCTCTCAGAACAGCTGCCGTATCTGTAGTAAAATACGGATTTCCTGTGCCTCCGGCAACAATTACGATACGTCCTCTTTCCAAATGGCGTAGCGCCCGGCGACGAATATATGGTTCTGAAATTTGAGTAACCGTGATGGCAGAAAGTGTGCGAGTTTCCACTCCCGTATGTTCCAAGGCATCTTGTAAACTGATGGCGTTCATTATGGTGGCAAGCATACCAAGATAATCACCGGTCACCCTGTCCATTCCCTTATCAGCTGCACTGACCCCACGGAAAATATTACCGGCACCAACAATCAGGATGATATCGACACCCAAATCATGGACGGATTTAATTTCCTTTGCGATTTGTAATGCTTTAGAAGGATCAATACCGAAACCACTTTTACCAGCAAGAGCCTCTCCACTGAATTTCAGCAGAACTCGCTGGTATAGCAGTTTAGACATATAAAATAATGGTCGTGCTACTACGCTTGACCGTTGCTAGAGATAATAGATTCACCTACTGCATATCGCGTGTAGCGACTTATTGTGATATTTTCGCCAAGCGTTGCAACAGCTTCGGTAATCAAATCGCCGACGTGTTTGTCAGGATCTTTAATGAATGGTTGCTCAAGTAAACATATCTCCTGAAAATATTTTTTGATTCGGCCCTCGACAATTTTTTCAATAATGTTTTCAGGTTTTCCAGATGCGACCGCTTGAGAGCTAAATATTTCTTTCTCCTTTTTTATCAACTCTTCCGGAACATCATTTTGGGATACAGCTACCGGATTTGTAGCAGCAATCTGCATAGCCAAATTATGAGCTAAATCCTTAAAACCATCTGTTTTTGCAACAAAATCTGTTTCACAGTTCAACTCGACTAATACTCCCATACGACCACCATGATGAATATATGAATAAACGATTCCTTCTTTGGCTTCACGGGTAACTTTCTTCTCTGCTTTGGCAATACCGCTTTTTCGTAAAAACTCTAATGCTTGTTCAAGATCGCCATTTGAATCAACTAATGCTTTTTTACAATCCATCATACCCGCACCTGTTTTATCTCTTAATTCTTTTACAACTTGAGCTTTGATACTCATTATTTTTCAGTTTCCTTTTTTGATTCTTCTACTGTGTTTTTACTTTTTTTAGAAGTCTTGGCTTTCGGTTTTGAAGCTGTCTCAGCTTTGGTATTGTCATTAGGTGAATTTGATGTATTATCATTCATAGTTGCGGCTTCAGGAACAACATTTTTATTGGAAGTTCCACCATCAGTATCAGGTGGTTCTACATCCTTTTCTTTTCCTATTGCCAGTATAATTTCATCAGCAATTGCAGAGATTATCAACTGAATCGTCCGAATAGAATCATCATTCGCAGGGATGGGGTAATCCACTGAATTAGGATCCGTATTCGTATCAACAATAGCAATCACTGGAATTTCCAATAATTTCGCTTCCTTCACAGCAGTCATTTCAAAATTCGCATCTACCACAATTATTGTATCCGGGAGGCGTTTCATATCTTTAATACCCCGATGCTGATCGGCGAGCTTAATGCGCTCACGATTGAGCATTTGAATTTCTTTTTTGGTCAGGTTTTCATAGATCCTTGACCCTTCTTTTTCAAGGAGCTGCAGTCGCTTAATACTCTTCTTAATGGTGGAAAAATTTGTAAGAGTCCCGCCTAACCATCGTTCAACTACATAAAACATCCCGCAACGATCGGCCTCTTGCTGAACAATGTCACGGGCTTGTTTCTTTGTGCCGACGAATAGGAATTCCCCATTTTGCTTAATCACCTTGCGAACAAACTCAAGCGTCTTACCAAGGCTCTTTAATGTTTCATCAAGATTAATGATATGAACACCGTTCTTTTCCATAAGAATAAATGGTTCAAACGATGGGTTCCATTTGCTCCTAACGTGCCCAAAATGAGCGCCGGTAGTTAATAAATCTTCAAACTTTATATCAGCCATAAATCCTTACCGTTTAGAAAATTGAAATCGTTTACGTGCTCCGGGTTGACCGTATTTTTTTCGTTCAACTTTTCGAGAATCCCGAACGAGAAAACCAGCCGCCTTTAACGGAGGACGGTGTTCACTGTCCACTTGGAGGAGTGCTCGAGAAATCCCCAGTCTGATGGCACCAGCCTGACCAGTTAATCCTCCGCCGTGTACATTGACAATTATATCGTATTTATCTATCGCTTCAACCGTATTCAAAGGTTGGGTTACAACTGTTGCTAAAGTATCCCGACAAAGATACTTTTTGAAATCCCGGCCATTAACAAGAATGTTTCCTTTGCCCGGAGTTAATCTGACCCTGGCAACGGAGGATTTCCTGCGTCCTGTTCCGGCAAAAACTAATTTCGTCATATATTAAATATCCAATTGATTTGGTTGTTGAGCTGAATGGGGGTGGGTAGGTCCGGTATAAATTTTTAAATGTTTCATTATGGCACGACCCAGTTTATTCTTCGGGAGCATTCCTTTGACTGCATTTTCAATGATACGTTCGGGGAATGTTCTGCGCATGTGATAAAGATCAGTAAACGTTGTTCCGCCGGGATATCCGGAATGACGGAAATATTTTTTATCCGTTTCCTTTTTGCCGGTGACTTTTACTTTTTCTGCATTAATCACAACGACAAAGTCACCCATATCCATATTGGGACTAAAATTCGCCTTGTGTTTCCCACGTAATATCTGGGCTACTTCACTGGCAAACCGACCGAGGACTTTTCCGTCGGCATCGGCTACGTACCAGTCTTTTTGTATTTCTGATGCTTTTATTGTTTTCGTAATCATAATTCTTTCATTCGGGTATAGCCCCCAAATTTAAGTCTCCCAATTCATGACTGGCAAATATTATTTACCGTATCATAATTTTCATTTAAACACATCCAAAACAAGTGGATATTAAATTAAAGACCCCTTAATTAATCTGGCGATGAATAGTCGTAGAGGGCTTTGTAAAAAAGTGAGGCACCCAAACCGGTGCAGACACATAGACGGATTCTCGAGATAACAGAATCGTTTGGTGTATTTTTGTAATAATAATTCATTCGGTTAACTTCCACCGGAGTAATATTCAGTAAATGTGTAAAATCCCGATTAGGGTAAAAATGAAAGCCTGAATAAGGCTCCGTTTCAATTATATCTCAACAATCAACTAATAAAACGAATTCTATTTACTCAACGAAATTATAGAATTTTGTTCTTACTTCACTATTAATTCAGGTTCAGGAAAATCCATAAATTGATCAATGGAAATTTTATTCGTAACGTTCCCTACAAATTTCTGCACACGTGCCTTATTCGCTTCGTCGACATCCATCCAAGTTTTCCAAATACTGCCAATGTACAATCCCGCACCAATAACTAATGGGGGTATCAATTGTTTGAAATTTGATTTCGTTAATTTGATTTTTTGGGGTATATGATATCCTTTCTGGATGGTAAAACTACCATTTGATGTTTTGATTCCATCCGATAGTGGAATACTGGCCTGGTTTGATTCTTCATAAGCTAAATTTCCCGATTGCAATAATGCCGATGAACTCAACATAGATGAAATAAGAAGAAACGAAATCATTGTTCCTCCGGCTGCGTCCCACTGATCTAAGTATGCATGTCCACCGCCGGGCACAAAAGAAGCGGCAAAAGATACCCATTTATTTCTTAAGGGTATATTCGCTGATGCATCGATTGCTTTGTATAAGGGAGCTAATCGTTTTGAGTAAAACGGATGATTGAACTGCTCTTCCGCCGCTAAAAATGCTTGTCGTGCATTAATCCATTCCATTTTATTAAAAAAAGCATAACCGCGTAATATTAGATCATATGGATTCTCAGATAATTCTGTTTTTTCCAATATTTTGTCGTATTCCCCTGCTTCCAATTCGAGGTACAACTTCCGATGATCTGCAGCTCGGTATACCATATCTGTATTTTCAGACATTTCCTGAACTCGATCGTAATACATAATTGCCAGATCAGGGTTGTTGGAATATTCATAGCTCTGGGCAATATAGTAATAAATAACTGTTTCCATACTATCCCCGGGATATCGATATAGATATTGAAAAAGGCTTAATAATGCTCTGTCAAAATTCCCTTCATTAACAAGAAAATTACAAAAGGACAATAATTCATGTCTCTGGAATTGGGCATAATCCTGCCAATCATCCTGGGCATTCTGGATAGATGGATATTGATTTTGTCCTGTTAAGACAGCAATCAATAATATGACGATTAACATGGTTTCTCTACGCATAAAAAAATTCCCCTAACCTCAAGGGTAGGGGAATTTATACAAATTGAGCCAAAGTCTAAACTATTACCTTATGAGAAGCATTTTTTTCCTAGCTACGAAATTTTCCGTTCGAAGCTCATAAAAATAAATTCCTGAGGCGACTTCATTACCACTCACATCTAATCCGTTCCAATCCAAAATATGATGGCCTGCCTTCATAGAATTATTTTCAATTATTTTCACCTGTTGTCCAAGAACGTTGTAAATAACCATATTAACTATTGATTGTTGGGGTAAATCAAATGCGATTCGCGTTGTTGGGTTGAAAGGGTTGGGATAGTTCTGGGATAAGCTAAAAACAGTTGGAAGCGCTTCATCCTCGATACCCATTTCAGACGTATTAAAGGTCACAGCATTATCAACACCTGGATAATCGCAAGACACATTCAATACATCCGGGGCAGAAGAAGTTCCGGGCATTTTTACCCCTCCAAGATAAAAGGTAATAAACGCGGGGAGCCCTTCATGACCATTTGGCGCTTTATAAGTAAGGGTAAATAAAACATCTTCCTCGCCATCTCCTGCTGTTTGAGCACGGTTTGTGCTATAGGCGATAACTTTTACATGGTCATCTACTTCGTTGCTTAAAATCTCAAATGCATCAGTTGTAAGTGCTTGTCCATTGTTGTTATAAACATCTTCTAATTTTTTTCCTTTATGGGCTGACCCGAAATCACCAAATACAAGAGTCGATCCTGCATCATGGTAAACATTCAGCTGAACGCCGCGAATAGGTTCATTATCAACCATTTTAACAACGAGGGTCACTGTTGAATCTTCCGACATCCCAGAAAGAGTGGTTTCAAATCCAAGACACGCACACAAACCGGTAGCAATTGTTTGGTTAAAGTACGGGTTTGGAGTCACTCCATCAAGAAGTAATGTTCGGTGGTCAATATGATAAGCAGAATCAGCCGGGCAATCCAATGCCCATGCAAATCCAACGAATATTAATATTAATACAGGTACTCTTTTCATTTTTCTCTCCGGTACACTTAAAGTTACGTCAAATCGTTTATTTGACCAATAATATCTTGTTCTGAATATTTGTCTTTTTGATGGCTATGTTCTACAAACTTACTGAATTAGACATAGAAATATTCAATCCCTACGTGACCGACTGCGTCGTTCAGGCGGGCGGCTTTGGCAATCTATTATGATTGGAGGTTATAAATATTTGACTCCTAACGGAGTCATTAATCATGAAAAGAAATCCCGCCCGCCTACCAAAGTGAAACGTTGGATAGGTCGGCATTCAACAGGTAAGTTTAAACAGTATTCAAATCAGTTCATCATTAGAACATAGAAAAATAATTTTCATTCGGTAATAAATTAATCGTATGATAATCAATATTCTCTCCAAGCCTCCTAAGTCTTCCATATTATGGGGAACCTGCCTATGCGACCGCTCCGGACAGGGATTTAGATGGCCGTTAGACAGCCTAAATGCCAATCTTTCTCCTGCAGGACATGATGTTCTGCAAAAGGATTTACAAAAGTCACAATGATATCATATTATTGATCTTTAGTTGTGGTAAGGGGGAAGTCAATTCTCCTCCTCTATTGGATTCTTAACTCAAGTCCAGGGATGTTTGTTTATTTTCATTCGACCCCTACCGCTAGCCTGTGCGGGTTCATAATGACAATATATTACCTTTGGGAAAAGTAAATGATTACCAAAGCAGCTATAAACAGAATAATCGTTAAAACACGATAATTATTCAAATGAACAATTGGACTGGCTTTATTTTTTATTGCATTTTTTCTATTGTATGAAATTAATTTTAGATTAAATATTATCAGTCCACAGAAAAACAATAGAACACCAATCAGTGAAAGTAAATTCATTAAGAAATTTTGTTATATGTTATTTTTTTTCACTATTCAATAAATGGGTCGTCATAAATTGTCTTGCAAACTCAAAAGACGCTTTCCTTGAATCCGGATTGCCGCCATATGTTGGCCCTCGTTCGGCACAGAATGCCAAACCGATTTTCTGCAAAATTGGCCTTGTCATTGGAATATTCATAAAATTCATAAGAACAACACCATCCTCATTCATCGTGAAACGGCAATCTGTAAATGAATAGCCATGTTCATCTATGACCGGTGGCGCTGATCGATCAAACGAATGGTGAGAATTTTCATATACTGTTATATCAACGTTCACTCCATTTGATTGCATCATCGGGACCAATTCTTCACACGCCGCAGCGGGGGTCCAATTATCAAGATCACCGATCAATATATGAATGGGGGCATCCGTAAAATCCATAATTTCCGGCATAATAAAGCACGGTGGATAAAATGCCAAGTGTGCTGCAAAAGAAAAATTTTCAGAGATAGCACGTTTTAGAGGCTGCCATGCGGAAAATAGGGTTACTCCTCCCCCAAGACTCCATCCTGTGATAGCCACACGGTCCCCATCGATACGGGCGTCTTTACTCAATACTTCCAGTGCCCGGTAGGCATCCAAAACCATCATTGCTGTTGTAACAGAAACCTGTTCACCTACGGTGGAAGTTACTCCACGGCTGGCAAAACTTTTTAATTCGAAGGTGGCAATTCCCATATCACGATACATCTGAAAATATTCATAATTGTGTTCACTCCATCCCAAACTTCCGGCTGCTCCAATGACTAATGGCAGGTTTTTATGTTCAACTCCTACCGGCAGTCTTAATATTCCAAAAACATTTTGCGGTTCCTGGTTTTCCAGATCAGTGATTACATGGAAAAAAGAAAACGGATTGGCGCTGGTGAATTCTATTCTCTCTCCCACCCCATCTGAAAATAAAATTGAGATTAACAATAATAGACACATCGTTTGCTTCATTTTTTATTACCTTCCATTTGAATTTTCGAGAATTTTTCGCAACGATCCATCAGCTGTTTGAAGTAGTTTTTCCGATTCTTCCAGAGAGCATTTCTTGTTTACCATCACCACAGCCTTCTTCACTGATTTATTGGCGGCCAAAAGCGCTATTTCAGATTCATGGTGATCCAAGCCTGTTAATTGGCTGATGATTCTGGAACCTCGATCAACCAATTTATCATTCACTGTCATTAAATCCACCATCAGGTTTCCATATACTTTTCCGAGCCGGATCATCGTTGCTGTAGAAATCATATTTAAAACGAGTTTTGTAGCGGTACCGGCTTTCATACGGGTGGAACCGGTTACCACCTCAGGGCCTGTTTCAACTTTAATGATTACGTCTGCTTGTGCTTTGTAAAATGGTATTGGTGTACATATAATATATGCGGTACCACAGTGAAGATCATGGGCATAATCAATCGCTCGCTGCACGTAGGCTGCTGCCCCGCTTGTACTGATCCCGATGACCATATCACCTTTTTCTAAACCTGATCTCTGCAAATCATCGACCGCTTCTTCCGGCTGATCTTCTGCGCCCTCGATTGATCTACGTAAGGCATCATCCCCTCCGGCAATGATACCATTAAACCATCCACTGGGCACTGAATAAGTTGGCGGCATTTCAGAGGCATCCAGCACGCCTAATCGTCCAGACGTTCCAGCGCCTACATAAAATATCTTGTGTCCTTTTCGAAGTACTTCGGTGGTCAGCTCCACTACCTTTTCGATGTCAGGTATTGCTTTGTTGACCTTTAATGCGATTGTCTGATCTTCTTTATTGATCAATTCCAGAATTTCACTAACAGCCATGCTATCAATCCTGTAGGAATTGGGATTCTGCTGCTCTGTTTTTAATTCACGACGATCTACCATTAATTCACCCTTGAAAAGTATCGGCTGGTTTCATTCATAACCTTCTTTGATAGTAATAACGTTGATATCATTGTTGGAATTGCCATCAGAGCAAACATACCATCAATAATATTAATAGCAATATCAATCGAAACAATGGAAGCCAACACAATACTGGCCACATAAACCCAATTATAGACCGGTTTCCATTTGGTTCCAAAAAGGTAGCTTGTACATTTACGTCCATAATAGGAATAACCAAACATGGTTGAAAAACTGAAACTTAGTACTGCAATGACCAAGAGCGCCTGACCAAGGAATCCCAATTCTCTTTCAAATGCCATGGCTGTGAGCGTCACCCCATTAACATCGGAGGAATTCACTCCGGAAAGAAGAATAACAAAACCGGTGATTGAGCAAACAATGATTGTATCGATAAAAGGTCCAATCATCGCAACCAGTCCCTCCCGGACAGGCTCCTGGGTTTTTGCGGCGCCATGTGCCATGGACTCCGTCCCCATCCCTGCTTCGTTTGAGAAAGCAGCCCGTCTTATTCCAATAATAATTATAGACCCGAGAGCTCCGCCTAAAACAGCATCACCAGAGAATGCATCTTGAATGATGGAACTAAAGACAGTTGGGACGTTGTTTATATGTTTGACTAATATCAGTATAGCTGCTAACATATAAATTGCAACCATAAAAGGTACCATCCTGGATGCGACGTGTCCAATGCGGCGAATACCGCCAAAAATGACTAGTGAAACAATGGACGCAACGATAATTCCCGTAGTTAAATCCCCAACAATTTGATTCCCAGCGAATAAATGATTCGGATTGTAGATCAGCTCCCTCACGATTTGAGATAATTGATTGGCTTGAAAAAGACTCAGACAGCCTACCAATCCCGCGACACTGAACAGAACAGCCAGTGGTCTGTATTGTACACCCAGTCCCTGTTCCACCACATACATGGGGCCACCTTGCACTTCTCCTTGATCGTCTTTCCCCCGATACATGATAGCGAGGGTACATGTGAAATATTTTGTTGCCATACCAACAATTGCGCTTACCCACATCCAGAATAAGGCTCCGGGACCACCGGTATGAATCGCTAAGGCTACACCACCGATGTTTCCCATGCCAACTGTGCTTGCCAGCGCACTGGACAGAGCTTGAAAATGTGATATTTGCCCTGGATCATTTACGTCGTCGTATTTGCCCCTCAGAATCTGTATAGAATGTCCCAAATATCGAAACGGAATGAATCGACTATATAGTGTGAAAAACAGACCACCGCCAACCAGAAGTACCACCAAAGGAGTTCCCCACATAAATCCGGAAAATTCCGCAGTCCAATTCTCAACTATTTGCCAAGTCGTTGGTTCAAGTTCCATTCGTCAATTACCTTTTAGATCAATCATAATCTGTATATCATAAGACTGGGAAATTAACCGCCAGTATATGTCTTTGCAACGGTCAGTTTTATTGTTTATTATAGTAAATTCAGGCTTCAAATGTTTAAAAAACTAGACATCTATCTCTTACGGCAGTTTATCACCATTCTGGTTGTTTCATTGTTGGGATTCTTGTCCATTTTCATCATTGTAGATTTGATAGAAAACTTGGATAGGTACATTGATAACAAAATGCCCTGGTTAATCGTATTGAAATACTACGGGTATAGTTTACCTTATTTTATCAATATTGCACTTCCTATGTCTATGATGATTGCGGCTGTATTCAGTTTTGGTTTAATGGCAAAACGGAACGAATGGACAGCAATGAAATCTGCCGGTATCAGTTTGTACCGTCTGTCTTTTACATTGCTCTTATTCAGTATTTTTATCAGTTTTCTATCGTTCGAATTTGATAATAAATACGTCAGTTGGAGCATGACAGAGCGGGCTACCATTGAGAAAGAATATATGAAAAAGAAACCCCGACGACGAACAAAAAACATACTGAAGGATATCTTCTTTCAAAAACAAGAAATCCAACACTTAGCCCTAACAACATATCATTTAAACAGCAAAAAAGCTGAAGGTGTTACCATCATAACATTTGCGGACAAGATAATTTCTCAACGTATTGATGCAAAAAAAATGGCTTGGATTGATAGTTTAGAGCAATGGGTCCTATCTAATTATTCATTAAGATCTTTTGATGAAAAAGGAGTGGAAAACAAAATAGTTATTTCGACTAATGATACATTATTATCTTTACCTCTCCATCCAAATGAAATTGCAGATGGAAATAAACGCCCGGAAGAATTGAACTATTACGAGTTGGAAAAACGAATTCAATATTTAAAAGAAAATGGGGTGGATGCGACACGATGGGAAGTTCAACGTTATTTTAAAGTTGCTTTTGCTTTTACAAATCTAATTGTGGTATTATTTGGTATTCCTCTTGTCGTTGTACGACCAAAAAACGGACTGGCATTTGGAGGTGGAGCCAGTTTCCTGGTGATTTTTTCTTATTATGCCTTCATTAAGTTTGGACAATCATTAGGAATAAATGGAATCATGGAGCCATTTTATTCTGCGTGGCTTGGTAATGTTGTATTTATTCTGGGCGGATTATTGCTGATCTTCAGCGTTCGGAAGTGATTCATTTAAGGATTCTTCTCCATCACCACTCACTTTTTCTGATTCATCCGGCACAGGTGAAGGTGCACCATCACCTGTGTTCGTTTTGGCTTTTCGACCCTTAAAACTTGTAATAGTTACCTGTGTAGATAGATTAATCCCTTTCATAGAGTGGATCCATATACCATTGCGAAATGCGAAACCAAAATCAAATATGACAGGACCTTTATAATAACCAAACCCAAGAGCTAGTTCTTGAAAATCGCTTCCACCCCAGGCATATCCAAGACGTAAGGGTACTGACTTAAATTTTGTCAATTCTATGCCGGATGACCAACGCCAACCCCGGTGAGAAAACATACTGTTAGTAAAACCTGTCCAAAGATCAGAACTAAACAAATATCCTTCACCAGTATAAGACATACCCAAACGAAAAATCGTAGGATAATCCATTTTGAATTCCGGCAGATTACCATTCTTATCCAAAGCTACCGGTACAATTTGATCTTTCGGGCTGTTGTTCGTAAATAGGTTTTCGTTACTGAGCGTTCCGGCATTGACTGAATCAATTTTATATATATACTTGATTGCTACGCTATCACTTAGAGCTTGTCCTGCCCATGTAAAATGGAATAAATCGTCGTTATTTCCATATTTATTGTCCCCACCGTCCAAAATATCTTTCATCATGCTTTCTTTATTCCAAGTAATGGATCCGATTGCATTAATCAGGGACACTCCAAACCGCCAGCCGTTAATATTTCTGGATGCAATTCCAATATCCACACCGATCCCGGAGCCACCTATCCCCTGCCTTAGATAATACACACCGCCGCCATATAACGCCTCATTTGATGTGACCAAATTCGCATGGCTGGAGTCAGGATCAATACCCATGTAGAATAATCCTTGTAAATATTTTAATGTGACTCCAATCGCCAACTGATCATAGGGGACTGCAAAAGAAAAACCAAATTCCGTTACACCCATTATTTCATAGTGAAGTGTCATATCTATTTCAGGATTATTGGCATTTCCTTCCAGCATTAATTGCAAAAGTCCATAGGGAATTTGGTAATTCGATAATATGAGTGTATTGGTTGTTAGAGCCATATTACCAGATGAATAATTCAGCATTGGTAATGGTAAATGTAAATCCTGAAAATAGGTTAATCCGCCGGTATCTTTTAGATCATTTAATAGTTGTGTTTTTTTATTGTCTCTTTTATTCCTTGGATTTTCCCCAGTATTATAAAGTGTATCCCCGCTGATTGAATTCATATTCGCTAATGAAAGCCAATTCCCAACGATGCCAAAATCAACTCCAAATAGCTGCAGCATGAATGGTTTATCCTGCTGATACGCCAGCATTGCAGGATTATAACCAACTGAAAAAATACCATCCCCAATCGTTGAATAAGCGCCGGCCATTGCTACTGAACGAGGATCTCGTTTTGTTTGGCTGAAAACAAAACCCATGAGAAGAAACCACAATATGATGAATCTGCGACTCACTTGTTTATGTATCCTTTTCTGATCATTTTACTATCTGTATCCCCCGCAGAAAGTCTTGTACCTTGTCCACCGGTTATTGAAAAATACCATCCACTCATATCTTCTGTTTTGTATTTACCGGTTTTAGAATCAAATGAATTGGGATCCCTGATGCGAAGACGGACGCTATCTGAAATAACAGCCGGTATCCAGGAGATCGAGTCAATATTCACAATTTCTGTCCCGATTTCTACCCAATCATCATCCGTTGGATCCGTGACAGTTGCATAGTGAAGATCCACTGTAGAAACCGATCCGTATGTTTTCCACTTAATATAATAAACATCCCCAAATTTTAGCGATTCTCCCCCGTTGGGATATAAAATGACTAATTCATCCGGTGCTGCTTCAAACATGCCCGTATTGCTCATTCTTAGTACGAGGAATGTGCTGATATCTATATAGTCATTCACGGTCATAAACACTGACTGACCATTGGTACCATTCAAATGAAATCTCGGAGCGGTATAATGATCGCCATAGTCAGTCAATAAAAACAATTTATTCGTATCTATTTCACTTGTATATGATATAACACCAGGAGTGGCCACCTGCCCGGGATGCCCCACGGTGGTTGTATCACTGTAATATTCTGCAGGGTCCGGAAGGATCACTTTCAGCAATGTATCCACATAGGAAATGATCGTATCTTTACCTGCCGGATTATATTTTACTAAATATACCACACCATCAATGCAATCGTCAAAATCAGTCATCACATTGAAAATATATAATTCTTCAGCGGAAGAATCAGGGCTTAAATCTAAACATTTGTTCAATACGTAAATACTATCTGAATCAGACCACGACGGATCCTGTACTGCTAAAGAGTCTCTAAAAATACTGAGCATTTCCTGTGTTGTATCCAGCGGAAACAATGTTTTATTGGACAGTAGAATGGATATTTCTCCTGATATGGGAATACTATTTGTAACTGTAGAAGTCAGTTGAGCAAATATCAAGGAAGATCGAATTTTATTACGGGTATCGTGGGCAAATTCTTGTATAGGTGTTTCTGTCACAGAAATAAAAGTCATTGGATCCATTACGACTTCAAATGGAGCGACCATCCGATATTGTCCGCCAATACCGGCGCCGCCGGCAATTGTACCACGGCCATCGATACGTGCAGCGGAACGTATGATCATCACAGCCGGATTAAATGAAAGTAAATCGACAATGGTCGAAGTCCCCTCTGATGGGGTTGTTGTAACGCTGTCTGTCCAAGTTGATGCATCAACCGTAGCATAACTCAAAACAGTGGTGCCAACCTTGCTCAAGCGGATTATGGTTCGAGTGCTGTCGGAACCATAAGTGCTCGGCTTTGCAATCGTAGCCCTGACTTCAACAATGGATGAATCACCCAACGTATTGTATCCGACCATATCCACATCCAGTTGAACCGGCAGGTCAATGGAGTTGATCATATCAAATTCAAATTGGACACCCGTAAACGCCATTCCTGTAAATCCGGATGGCATACCGGCAATATTTTGGGTAGATGGCGGAAATGATTGAATAATGTTGGCTTCTAATGATGCAAAGTGCAATTCATTCACCGCGATACCAATAGACATATTTCCTAACTCAGATCCGTCCAGTGGAATAAGCGTTTGTTGTGCCCGAAGTATTGCTGAAAGATCAATACTCAATTCTGATAAGGCGCTGTCCGAACCCGCAGGATTTGAAAAAGTATATCCATCAATATTAAATGTTTTCTCATAGGTGGAATAATCTTTATACAACGCAGTATCTATTTTGACTGAATCGCTTCCTACCGGTGGTACAAAATTCCTGAAGTTCATCAAAAAATCCATTTTAAATGGATAAGTGCTTTTTAAGTTGGATATTGCTATTTCGTTGATGCCAAAACTGGTTCCTGTTTTAAAAACACCTGAGTAGATTTCGATATCCGAAGGGAAGGACACCGGATCGAGCTCTATCGGCATTTCATATTCAGCAATTTGCACAACTGCTTCATCTACCCCTGAAATTCGAATCCGAATGGAAAAATTAACTTGAACAGAGTCTCCGGCATTTACAGTGAGTGTATCTGTATTATTGGTATGTTGTGCGACATCAAAATTAAATAGCATTTGAATTGATTCTTTTAGCTGCTGGTCTCCAATCAAAGTCCTCTGGGAAAATACTTCATTATTTATGATGGTATTTTGAAGATGATCTGCTAATGTATCAGGAGACGCGCTGGAACCGGTTAACATAGAAAATCGAGCGCCGGTTACATCAGAAAGCATGCCATTATTTGTAATGGATGAGTAGAAATAACTGCTGTCGCTGCTATCATCAGCTTTTATCATTACTCCGGATACTTCCGTAATGAATTCAGGCAGATCATTTGAATCAATAGTCGGAAGATCAATTTGAACAGCAGGAAAGGTTGTATCAAAAGCAGCAACAATATTGTTCCAATCGGATGCTGAAACTTGTCTATCGCTCGACGAAGGTACTGAAAATGGTTGACCGGATATATCAACCAAACCGCTCGGAGCAAAAGGAATGGTCACGTTGATGACTGTATCAATTAGAACAGTAAGGCTTGGCGATGTCGTTGGTGTTCCTTCGTATGAAATATCCGTTCCAACGTTCACTTCCAGGTATGACGGGTCGATTGATGTATTTGGCAGTGTATCTTCAAAAATAATCTGCATACCCAGGGAATCAGATGTTGGGAATATTTGCTTATTATCAACAATTCCATCGAGTCCATACCTATCATGAACGAGTGGAAATTTCAGATCGATAAACCATGTCGGCGTTTTAAAATCAGACGGACTATTAAAGTCACACGCATATACCAGCAGCAGACCTGCAGGAATAATGATTTTGTAAATATTTCTTTTTAGACGGTTTATCATAGACCTCGGATACCGAACATTAATCATAAATGAGTGGGAAATTCATTCATTTTAAGGTATCAAACCATAAAAAAATCCACATTTTTCAATGTGGATTTTTTTATGTAAAAAGTCCGAAATAGTAATTAATATCGATATTCTTCCTTTTTAAAAGGTCCGTTTTTGTTAACACCGATATAATCTGCCTGTTCATCTGACAATTTTGTAAGGGTAACTCCCAATTTATTTAAATGCATGCGAGCAACTTCTTCATCTAATATCTTGGGTAGGAGATACACACCCGTCTCCGGTTTCTCTTTTGCTAAAGCTATTTGAGCCAAAACTTGGTTTGTAAATGAATTGGACATAACAAAACTTGGATGACCGGTCGCACAACCAAGATTAACCAACCGACCTTCAGCCAAAATAAATATTTGATGATTATCCTCAAAAGTGTATCGATGTACTTGGGGTTTGATTTCCTCTTTTATAACTGACTGATAGTTATTCAGTTTACCTATTTGTATCTCATTATCAAAATGGCCAATATTACATACAATGGCCTGATCTTTCATTCCTTTCATATGTTCAAAAGTAATTATATCCTTATTCCCCGTTGTAGTTACATAGATGTCAGCTTCTGAAAGAGCTTGTTCGACAGTGACAACTTTGTACCCTTCCATGGCTGCCTGTAAAGCACAAATGGGATCAATTTCAGAAATGAGAACACGAGCGCCAAAGCCCCTCATAGATTGGGCGCATCCTTTTCCCACGTCTCCATAACCACAAACCATAACCACCTTACCAGCAATCATTACATCTGTTGCACGCTTTATTCCATCAGCAAGCGATTCACGGCACCCGTATATATTATCGAATTTGGATTTCGTAACAGAATCATTGACATTATAAGCGGGAAATAATAAAGTACCATTTCGTTCCATTTGTTCCAGACGATGGACCCCCGTTGTGGTCTCTTCAGAAACACCTATAATGTTTTCTGCAACTTTGTGCCAATGTCGGTTGTCCTTTTTCAAAACACGCCTAAGAAGTTTCTCAATTACGATTTCCTCTTCAATTTTTGTCTCAATGGGTGGAGCATCGCCGTGTTCGGAAACATAATTCTCCAAAACGTAACCTTTGTGAATCAACAAGGTGGCATCACCTCCGTCATCTACAATAAGATTCGGACCGTTATCATCGGGAAATGTTAATGCTTGCAAAGTACACCACCAGTATTCTTCCAATGTCTCCCCTTTCCATGCATACACAGGAATACCGCTGTCTGCAATGGCTGCGGCGGCATGATCTTGGGTGGAAAATATATTACAGGATGCCCAGCGAATATCAGCGCCCAATTCTTTTAATGTTTTAATCAATATTGCCGTTTCAATGGTCATGTGGAGTGATCCGGTTAATTTTAAACCGGCAAGTGGTTTTTCAACACGATACTTTTCTTTAGCGGTCATCAGTCCGGGCATTTCTTTTTCTGATATAGAAATTGCCTTATGTCCGGATTCTGCTAATTTGATGTCAGCAATTTTGTAGGGTAATTTTTCGCAAATATTATTCACAGATTCTCCAATAATGATTAAATATTGTTATGTAACTCGTTCACCATATCCGTTTTTTCCCAAGTGAAATTATCATTCTCCCGACCAAAATGTCCGTATGCTGCTGTTTGGCGGTACCTTGGCTTTTTCAGGTCTAGGTGATTAATAATCGCTCGGGGCTTTAATGGAAAAATTTTCCGGACTTTTTTTGATAGAATATCGTCGTCTATTTTTCCGGTGCCAAAAGTTTTAATATAGAAAGATGTCGGTTCAGCAACGCCAATACTATAGGAAAATTGTGTCTCACATTTTTCAGCTAGTTCAGCTGCAACAACATTTTTTGCAATATACCTTGCCATATAAGCAGCTGATCGATCTACTTTTGAAGGATCTTTTCCTGAAAATGCACCGCCGCCGTGAGGTGCATAACCGCCATAAGTATCAACAATAATCTTACGCCCGGTTAAACCGGTATCGGCTGCCGGACCTCCGTACACGAATCTTCCGGTACCATTCACAATATAATCATTTTTGAAATTCAGGCCATATTCTTCTAAAATAGGTTTAATAATATTGTGGATTACTTCTGATTCTACAAATGCATGCTCATCAGCTTCCGATTGGTATTTTGATAACATATCTTCGTGCTGGGTTGCAATAACGACTTTAGAAACACACACAGGACCGGCGTGATTGTACTCCACACTCACTTGGGATTTACCATCCGGTCGAAGCCATGGCATTGTTCCATCTTTACGAAGCTTGGCCAATCGTTCTGTTAAACGATGAGATAAATGGATGGGTAATGGCATCAATACAGGCGTCTCTTTGCATGCGTAACCAAACATGAGCCCTTGATCACCAGCTCCCTGTTCTTCAAATAATCCCTTTCCTTTGTCAACTCCCTGGGATATTTCAGGGCTTTGTGCATGCATGCTGGTAATGACTTTTACATCTTCATTATCCATGCCGTATGATGCATTCACATACCCGATATCTGTTAACACATCTTTTACAACACGTTCAACTTCAACAAAGCCTTTTGTTGTTACTTCCCCGGACACAACAATCAATCCCGTTGTCGCAAGCGTTTCACACGCAACACGTGAGTCCGGATCTTTTACTAATAAATCATCCAAAATGGCATCGGAAATGGCATCACAGACTTTGTCTGGATGACCTTCCGTAACGGATTCAGATGTAAAAATATATTTACTCATTATGGGATATTACCTTTTGAATTAGAAAGAAAATTTACCTTTATTGGTAAATGCCTTCCAAACGTCTCTTGATCGGTTAAGAAATAAAATTCAAATATTAATGGACGTTCAATTTTTCCTTTATTTTTTTTACTCGCAAAATCATTTTATCTACAGCGCGGTCAATAGATTTTGTAACATTATCTGTGGATTCTTTTACATGGAGTTTATGTGACGGTATTGAGAGATTCAATTCAGTCGTATATTCATTATTTTCATGCAGAAGAATAATCTGGCATTGTGTGGCGCGATTAAATACTTTATATATTCGCTGTACTTCTGTTTCCGCATAACTTTTTAGATTATCAGGTGCATGAAAATGGCGTGCTGTAAACTCGATTACCATTCGATCTCCTTTCTGTTGTTACGATGATTAATTGTGACCCGCATTCTGAATAGCAGGGTCATTAATATTATACTGTGCAAAGTTTTTTTGAAACTTTTCCACTAATAATTTGGCTGATTGGTGATACTCATCAATGTTCTTCCAGGCATGAGCGGGTAAAAGAGAGGCATCTTCAATACCATCCAGTTGCTTGGGTATCTGTACACCAAAATAGTCATCTTCTATGCATTCTGCCGATTCAATACTTCCATCAAGAATTTTGCGGATAATATTTCTGGTCATTGGGAGGCTGATTCGTTTAGCTCCGGAACTGGCGCTCGCGCCCACCCAACCCGTATTCACCAAATAGCAAGGCACATTATGTTTCTTCATTTTTTCTCTAAGTAGTTCAGCATATTTTAATGGATGAAGTGTTAAAAAAGGACCTCCAAAACAGGGTGAGAATGTTGCGACAGGTTCTGTTATTCCTCTCTCAGTCCCGGCAACTTTTGCCGTATAACCGCTAATGAAATGATACATAGCTTGATCAGGTGATAATTTCGAGACTGGGGGAAGAACCCCATAGGCATCACATGTCAAAAAGATAATCGTTTTCGGATGACCGGACATCGATGGTTTTCCCTGTCCGAAAACGGAATTATTAATATAGTTCAAGGGATATGAAACGCGTGTATTTTCCGTTTTAGATCTATCCGAAAAATCTACAATTCTTGTTCTTTCATCATATACGACATTTTCCAGCAACGCACCATGGCGGATTGCGTTAAAAATATCCGGTTCATGTTCCGGATTCAGGTCAATAACCTTGGCATAACAGCCACCTTCAAAATTAAAAATTCCATCGTCAGACCAACCGTGTTCGTCATCACCAATCAATGGTCTTTCCGGATCGGTACTCAAGGTCGTTTTCCCCGTACCGCTCAATCCAAAAAATAAAGCAGGATTCTCATATTGTTTATCTACATTCGCGGAACAATGCATAGCCAAAACACCCTTCAGCGGTAAATAATAATTCATCACTGAAAAAATGCCTTTTTTCATTTCACCGCCATATTCCGTTCCTCCAATAATTGCAATCCGTTTACCTAAATGAAATATGATGAATGTTTTAGAATTCATACCATATTCTTCAAATTTCAGGTTATAAACATCCGATGCATTAATGATGGTAAAATCCGGTTCAAAGCCATCTAATTCACCTTCTTCAGGACGAATAAACATATTGTGTGCGAAATGTGTTTGCCATGCTTTTTTGGCGATCATTCTCACATTTAATCTATAATTGGGATCAGCACCGGCGAAGCCATCAAAAACATAATTATTTGAATCATCTGCATGGTTATAGTAATCCACTACTTTTGAGTATAATTCGTTAAAAATAGATTCATCCAATTTTAGATTTACCGGTCCCCACCAGAGATGCTTATTTGACGATTTTTCATCTACAAAGTATTTATCTTTTGGAGACCGTCCGGTATACCGCCCCGTATCAACCATGACAGCACCATTCATGCCCATTTTACCTTCTTTATGTAAAATGATGTCTTCAATAATACTTTCAATCGGTAGGTTTCGAATAATCCTATTAACATTTGTCAGACCGATTGAATGTAACCCTAGTTCTTTCCCAGAAGTTGCCATGTTTTCTCCTTACTTATTCACTATGAGGATGTGCCTGATTATAAATCTCTTTCATTTTTTCCGGTTGTATGTGTGTATAGATTTGGGTGGAAGATAAACTACTATGCCCCAATAAATCTTTTAATGCTCTTATATCGGCTCCGCGCTCGAGCATATGTGTCGCAAATGAATGTCGTAATGTATGGGGACCGATGGATTTTCCTTCTGCTACTTGTTGGATATACTTTTTTACTCTCCGCTGAACTGTTCTAATTGATAGCCGTTTATTGTTTACGTTAACAAAACAAGGTTTGGAACTTTCTGCCGTTCGGATGTTGATTCCTCGTTTTTGCCAATAATGTTCCATTGAAATTTTGGCATAATTACCAAAAGGAATCAATCTCTCTTTCTGTCCTTTACCAAAAACTCGTACCAAATGTTGATCAAACTGAAAATCTCCAAAGTTCAATCCAACAAGCTCACTCAAACGCATTCCGGTGCTATAAAATAATTCTAAAATTGCTTTATCACGACAACCGTTTATTGTACTCATGTCAGGAATATTCATCAGTTCACCAATCATTTTTTCACTGATAAATGCAGGCAATGATTTAGGCGTCTTCGGAGTTCTGACTTCTGCCGCCGGATTCACATCAATAATATTATTAGATAAAAGGTATTTGAAAAAAGACTTAATTGTCGCCAGCCTCCGAGCAACTGTTTTGCTGGCGAAACCAGATTCGAACTCTCGACCTAAAAAGTGTCTAATGGTTTGTTTGTCAACATTCTCAACCGACCATTCGGACTTGTTTAGATAGGATGTCATAAATGAATGAAAACGACCGAGATCATGCAGGTACGATTTTATTGTATGGGCGGAATAGCCTTTTTCTTTTTCAACGTAGTTTTTGAAATCAGTTATATAAATATCCGATTTAGCCATAATACTGTTTTAAATGATCTAACAGCGCTTGCATATCTGCAGGTATTTCCGCTTTAAATTTAATAACATTATCGGTTTCCGGATGATGCAAAGAAATTTCTTTTGCATGAAGAGCGTGACGTCCTAATTGTTTTATCATGATTTTAAGATCTTTTTGAACTTCAGGTATAAAACCTTTTGTCCTGTTAAACCCTCCTTTGTATTTCATATCATGGACGATCGGATGGTGAACATATTGACAATGAACCCTGATTTGATGCGTTCGCCCTGTTTTTGGATAGAATTCCACTAAACTCATATATCGAAAAGAATTTAGTACTCGATAATGTGTTTCAGCGCTCTTACCGTCTATATCAACTTGATAAGATGTTGGATCTTTCCTGTTGCGTTTGATGGGAAAATCAATAATGCCTTCATTTTCTTTCCATTCTCCCCAAGTCACGCCAATATACGTTTTTGATACTGACCTTTTTTGGAATTGATCCGCAATGATACGATGAGCCTTGTTGGTCTTGGCTATTATCATAATTCCGGAAGTATCCTGGTCTAATCTATGTACAATTCCGGGTCTTAAGGGACCATTTGCTGATGATAATTCATTGTAATAATATTTCAATCCGTGCACCAATGTTCCCGACGATTGACCGGATCCAGGGTGAACAATTAATCCAGATGGTTTATCAATGATGAGAATCAAATCATCTTCGTACACGATATTTAATGGAATCGGTTCAGGAAGAATTTCATTTAATTCAGAAACAGACTCCATTTTTTCGAAGGTAATTTCATCTCCATTCTGAAGCGAATATCCCGTTTTAACAATTGAAGCATTCACTTTAACCAGGTGATCCCTGATCATTTTCTGAATTTTTGAGCGAGAGAGTTCTGGTAAAATGGAAACTAAAAAGTGATCCAGGCGCTGCTGATCATCACCTGAATACACTTTTTTATCTATTTTGTTCATCACAATATCACGCCTAAAAGGTTTAAAATGTCCATGATAAAATATTTGACATTACCATGCATACAAACTTTCCCTCTTCAATTACCCCTTCCTTTAGGGTGGGGGTCTTCAGGCGAGAAAGAACGGGGGCTTCCCGCCTGCCCCATTTGAAATATAGTTTAGGTGGCGGGCAGGTAGCCAAATTATTCATGAAACCGGTATTTTTTCATAAACGCATCATCCTCTTCAGAAAAAGGATTTCTTTTATGGTGATAAGCCAATAAAAAATTTCACTTCTATATCCTTCCACTTCAATTTATTATTTTGGGTACGCATTATTGTGATTAATTATTTTTAATATTCAAGAAGCGGTTTTGGTCTGAAGTTTGGGTTGAATAAAAAATGAAAAGTATAGGAAAATAGACATTCCTACAGTCACTGCTGAGTCAGCTATATTAAAAATGTACCAATGGTAATCTCTAACCATAAAATCTAAAAAATCCACGACTTCACCGAAAAATATTCTATCGATGAGATTCCCAATCGCACCACCCAAAATCATGGATAATGATAATCTGATAAGTATATGATTATCCTTTTCATTCCAGAGGTACCAAAAAAGTAAACCTGACAGTAATATCGACAGTCCCGTAAAAATATATAGTCCTCCTGGAAAATTTATTCCAAAAGCCATTCCATCATTTGTAACGTAAGTTAGATGAAAAAAATTTGGTATCACCGAAATTGATTCGTAGAGCGATAAACTTGACCGTATCAACGCTTTACTGATTTGATCCAGGATCACGACTATAACGCTCACCTGAAGTATTTTCATTTTAAGAATTCTTTGAAAACCCTGTTTCGTGAATTAACAAGTTTATCAAAGGGATCGTTAAACTAAGTTAAGCTTATCTTTTGTTTTACATTCAACGCATTTTGAGGCGTTTGGAACTTCTAACATACGTTCTTCCGGAATTAATTCGCCGCAAATGTTACAAACACCAAATTCTTCTTTATCAATACGCTCTAGCGCCAAGGAAAGATTATTGTAATAATCACTCTCACGGCTCATCAGCATATAATTCTTTTCTTTTTCAAAGGAATCTGAACCGGCATCAGCCATATGTACACTATAGACTGAATCTTGTGATAAGCCTGCTTTTGGGTTTCCTTTGTCTAATAAACCTTCTTTCAGTTTATCCATATCTCTGGTGACTTCATCCATTTTCATTAATATAGACTTACGAAATTTATTCAATGTTACTTTTTTATATTTTTTAGCCATGATAATTCCTTTCTAAGTATTTTTTCGTTCAATACTGATTATTAATTCTTGTCCTTGAACCTCTACAGTGGAGCTGTACTCACCTCTATTACTCAACCCGGTTAGTTCTACTGCCAATGTTTCATTACAAAAAAATGTTTTAAAATCTTTGACCGCATTGCCTAATGGGCCATCAAGTAAACCATGAATTATAATGCGATCTTCTACAGCGAAATTAGCATTTTTTCGCATAATTTGCACGTGACGAATTAAATCTCTGACCATGCCTTCCCGGCGCAATTCTACATTCAATTCTGTTGTTAATCCCACTGCCACACCGCCATCCATTCCTGATGTAAACCCATCAACGGAGTCCATCTTAATAATAAAAGCATCCCTTTCAAGAGTCAGCGAGCCATCCCCAATAGCCAATTCAACCGACTTCTGTGTTTGGAGAGAGTTTACCAGATTATTTACGTCCAACTGGTTGATAGAATTTCGTATATCAATTAATTGTCGCCCATAGTTCTGCCCTAAAAACTGAAGATTCGGTTTAACTGTATATTTGATAAGATCGGTGGCTGAAGATGTTCTTTCCAATTGCTTCACATTGAGTTCTTCAAGAATAACATTTTTATTTTTTTCAATAAATGCAACAATGGTTTCATCTTCAACAAAGTAGGACAGTTTTGCCAGAGGTTGACGAATCTTGAGATTGGCTTTACTTCTGGCGGAACGGGCGAGTTCTACAAGCTTCCTCATGGAATCTACCTGATTCATTAATGCTTTATCAATTTTTTCTTCATCTACTACCGGGAAGTCGCATAAATGAACACTCTCATTTGCATTACTAACTGAATTTCTCACCAAATTTTGGTAAATATTTTCTGTAACGAACGGAAGGGAAGGCGCCAATACACGAATGGTTGTGAACAGCACTTCGTACAGCGTCTGATACGCTGCGAGTTTATCAATATCATCTTCTGTTTTCCAAAACCTGCGCCTGCTTCGCCGGATGTACCAATTGGATAGATCATCCATGAATTTTTCAAAAATCTTCATGAATTTATCCACTCTGAATGTTTCATAACCCGTCAGGGCTTCACCAACCATAATATGCATTTTGGATAGGATCCATTTATCGAGAATAGTCAATTCATCATAATTGATTAATATGTTTTCCGGAGAAAATCCATCCACAGCTGCATAGGTCGCAAAAAATGAATATGAATTCCACAACTGTATTAATTTTTTTCGAACTTCGTTTGCATGATGATACCCAAACAACAAATTATGCTCAATATTCTGCGTCGCATACATCCAGCGCATAACGTCCACACCCATTTTTTCTGCAGCATCATCAAACCAAATAGCATTTCCCCAAGATTTATGCATATCCCGTCCCGTTTCATCTTTGACGAGTGAATGACCCAATAATGTCTTAAAAGGAGCTTTCTCCTCAAGCCAAGCGGACATGGCTAAAAGGGAATAAAACCAGTTTCTAAATTGACCGGGAAAACATTCAGTCACGAAATCTCCCGGAAACCACTCTTTCCAGTATTCTTTATCCGTCGTGTAGCCCATGGTGGAATAGGGAACAATACCGGCATCCAGCCAGGGATTACCCACATCTTTGATGCGTTTACCAATTAAACCGGATTCAGGGTGCTTGATCTTTACCTTGTCAATCCACGGACGATGGGGTGTTTGCCCTTCAAATTCATCCCAGCCTTCAACAGTCAATTCCTCTAATTCTTTACGGGAGCCCACCACATAAAACGATCCATCTTCAAACGTCCATATTGGCAATGCTAATCCCCAGAAACGCTTTTTGGAAATCATCCAATCACCCATATTATCGAGCCACTCGTGCTCCCGTTCCTGTCCCCATTCAGGTATCCACTCTATATCATCTACAATCTTTTTAATCTTGTCCCGCCAGTCCATATTGATATACCATTCGTCTACAAGTCGAAAAACGAGTTCATCGCCGGATCGCCAGCAATGGGGATAAATATGAGGATAATCTTCCACGTATAAAAGGAATCCTCTCTCTTTTAAGTCAGTAATAATGGCTTGAGTCGTTTCCGGATCAGTTGCTGTCTTCCCCTCTAGCCAACCAAATTTTTCTATAAACTTTGATTCTCCATCCAGCGGTGCAATATTTACTAATCCCTGTTTCTTTCCGATTTTATGGTCAATGTCACCACAACCCGGAGCCATGTGGACAATGCCTGTACCTTCACCCGCCACGACAATATCGTTTCCGATACTATCTTTACCAGGATCAATCACACGATGCTGATTGACTGCAGTGGCATTTTTTTCTTTTGAGTTTTCATTGATAAATGGAAATCCTCCCGGCTCATTTTGAGCATCCAAATCATCAAAAGGTCCTTCGTATTCCCAACCAACCAATTCTGATCCGTTTATAGTTCCCAGTACTTCGTAGCCGCCACGTTCTTTAAAAATTTGAGCAATGGTCTTTAAT
Source organism: uncultured bacterium (assembly GCA_964491015.1). Taxonomy (GTDB): domain Bacteria; phylum Fidelibacterota; class Marinisomatia; order Marinisomatales; family TCS55; genus JADFRD01. Next base: position 34,217 of record CAZBEY010000013.1, read on the forward strand.
TTGGGAACACCTTCAACCCATAGCTTTTTTTCTTTAAATTGTTTTTCCAATCGTTGAAATTCAAGATTATCATTGGCAAAATAGTAGATAGAACCATCATCGGCTTTTAATTTAACATAATCCAGGTTTACATTGACACCAACAACCACATTCGACGATAAGGTCCAAGGGGTGGTTGTCCATACAAGGAGATATTCATTACGACGGTCTTTGATTGGAAACCGGACAAAAACAGCTTTATGGGCTACCAACCTCCGCCCTTCAACAATTTCCATTTGAGAGTAGGATGTTCCGGAACGTCCGCTCCACGGAACAACATCATTTCCTCTATATATTTTTCCTTCATTGAACAGTTTTTTTAAAAAAGTCCAGATAGTATAATTATTTTCCTCGGACATGGTAAAATAGGAATTGTCCCAATCCATCCAGTAGCCCAGCCGTTTGGACTGATTAGTCTGTACATCCGAATATTTCTTTACCCGATCCTTACAAAGCTTCACAAATTTTTCTATGCCATATTCTTCAACCTCACGCTTGGATTTAAATCCCAATTCCTTCTCGACTTCAATCTCAACCCAAAGACCTTGGCAATCAAAACCATTCTGGTATCGGAGTTCGTGGCCGGTCATCGCTTTAAATCGATTGTAAATATCTTTCAGTGTTCTTCCCCAGGCATGGTGGACTCCCATTGGATTATTTGCGGTAATGGGACCATCAATAAAGGACCATTTTGGTTTCCCTAAGTTTGCGGCTACACGCTTTCGAAAAATTTCGTTCTTTTCCCAGAACTCGAGTATTTCATGTTCGAGTTTTACGAAATCGACTTTTGGATTTACTTTTTCTATCATTTACTTTCAAAATTTGGGTGCGGAAATTACTCCGAATCATGAATGGATACAATTAATCATGATTAGATGGTTTTTGGTAGAGTAGTAACTGGTGAGTGGTGGAGT
>CAZBEY010000014.1:0-34769 GCA_964491015.1 uncultured bacterium
TAATCATTCCCAATTTTAAGAAGTTCGTTTAAGAACCCGGAATTTTACACCATATTTTGATTTAACTTCCTGCCCGACACGTTTCGCCTCATCCTCAGTTTTAAACCGAACGATCCTGACCGCGTGTAATCTTTTCCCATTGGACATCACCTCAACTATTTCAATGGTGTATTCTGACCCTGACACTATGTTCTTTAACCGTTTTGCATTGGCATATTTTCCAAAAGCTCCTAGTTGGACTACCCAGGGATGAGTACCGGGATTTACTGTATTTTCTGTTGCTTTTTTATTGGATTGATCGTCACTTTTAAATTCCGTGTTTTCCAAGTGGACATTATATTGTTTAACCTTTAATTGAGGATACTTCCATTTAAATTTAGCGAGGTAATATTGTACACTATCCGTTTCTCCGGTAGCATTAAAACTTAATACCATCAGATCAACCGCGCGCTGGATATGCTCGCTTTTTTGATACATTACCGGTATTTTTTTAAACTGTCGGCCGGATTGTTCATATAGACCTCGGGAATACAGGTATTCACCAATTTTCATTGCTGCATCATCTGCATACTCGCTCTCCGGATATTGGCTAAGGAAATGTTTAAAACCGGTCACAGTGGATTCGCCATTGTCAGTCATCAATAACTGTAAATAAACCAGCGCAGGATTGTACGGATATTTTGACTTTAATTCAGGAAGCTGATCTTTGACTGCTAGTATATTCCCATCTTCTAATAATTGGAAATACGACTCAAACGTTTGACCAATGCCTAGTGAACTAAAAAGAATGAAAAATAAGTAAAATTTCATGCAAATTATGATCCCTCTTTATGTTCCGTTATTAAATCAATAATTTCATCGATCTGCCTGGACAATTCATGAGGAGGAGAATCGGTTAAGCTTAATTTTAATTTCATGAGCCGAGTATGCACAGATTTTTCGAATTGCTTCAGCGCAGTCTCTAATAAATCCAATGCTTGCTGTCTCTCTCCTTTTTCCTCAAGTACATTAGCCATTCTTGCCAAAGCATCCATATGACCTGGATTATCATTTAATAATCTCTTATAAAATTTTTCAACTTCACCATAACGCCCTAAATCATATAATGCAGACTCCATTTTGTGAAAAACATTTGAGGCATCATCGACGTCTAAATGGGCAAATTTCTCCCAATGTTCAACGGCCTTAATTAGATCACGATCCTCATTATAAAAGTCACCCAAACATTCGTGAGCCTTTCCATAATTGTCATCAATTTCAATTGCCTTCTTAAAACATTTTTTTGCACGATCTCGATCATTTTTCTCCAATTGATCTAACCCTTCTAACATCTGAAATTTTGCCAAACTACTTGGATCTTTTCGTTGAGTTAGTTTTTGAATATCTTTTGCCAGTGATGCTGCTTCAACCCAGTCACGGTCCTGTTCGGCAAGATTCAATAAAAATTCTAATGCCCAAATATTTTTTTTATCGATTTTAAGAATAATCATTGCCTCATTTTTCGATTTTGCAAAATTATTCACTTGTTGATAATCCAAAGCTAATGATCGGTGAATATCAATCTGAAGTTGGTTGTCTAAGTTGGGGCGTACCGTGAGGGATTGATGAATTTTAACGGCCTGATGAGGATTCCCTTCTGCTCGAAGGATTTCCCCCATTTGTAAATATGCGTTTATGTGATTGGTGTCTTGCTTTACCACTTCACTAAGAAGTCTCAAGGCTGTTTTTGTATCACCATGGACAATTGCATTCAGCGCGTCCGTGTAGATTGATTCAAACTTACGTGGTTTTTGGGGACGATAAATAACGGCAGCAGCCATTCCTGCGACCGCCAAAACGATGACAGTAATAAGGAGAAATGTATTCAAGACTACTCTTCTCCGTCATCTAAATCATATATTCCTTCATCAATAGCGACATTTCTCAGATCATTCAACTCATCTGATAATTTGCGATTTTTTGTTCTCAGTGAACGTATATCTGCTTTATTTGTCAAAATGTTCGCAACAGCCACTCCATAACCGATTAAGAATCCTACGGATAAGGCTCCGACCATAATGAATGCTACTTTAACATTTTCAAATTTCGAAAAAATTAAATCAATATTTACTACTTCAGTGTTTTGCAGTAAAAACAGGAGCACCAATATCAATAATGCAAATGCGATAAATATTTTTATTAGTTTCATGTATTTATATCTTCGTCATTGTGGATTAATTCTCCATGTAAACTAATGCCTTTTGCTGCTGTAATCAATACCGGAACAAAGTCTTTTATTTTCACATCACCTTTTTCAAAAATAACCCATTTATTTGAATCTGTGCGCCCTGCCCAGTGATTCGAAGACCGCTTACTGTCTTTTTCAACTAACACTGTTTCCACTTTTTTTACGAAATGTAAATTTCGTTCAAGTGTATGTTTTTTTTGTAATCTAATGACTTTTTCTAATCTCGTTTGTTTTATGTCTTCAGGGAGATAATCACTGTATTCGGTTGCTTTAGTTCCTGGCCGTGGAGAATATTTAAATGTAAATGCCGAATCAAATTTAATTTTTTCCATCACATCTAGTGTTTCATCAAATTCTGTATCTGTTTCTCCCGGGAAACCAACAATGATATCTGTACTCATTCCCGCATTCGGTAATTTTTTCCGTATTAGCTGTGCAAGATCAATAAAATGCTCCCTTGTATAGGTTCGGTTCATTCGTTTTAGAATTCTATTATTCCCGGCTTGTAGCGGTAAATGAATATAATTACAAATATTTCCATGGGCGGCCATGACGTCTAACAATTCTTCTGTAATATCTTGAGGATGGGGTGATATATATCGGATTCTTTTCACACCTTCTATTGCTGCCACGTATTCGAGTAGTTGAGGGAATCCATCCTTCCCATGGATATATGAGTTAACATTTTGACCAAGGAGCGTTATTTCAACAAATCCTTCGTCTATTGCTTGTTTTACTTCATTGACAATACTTTCAACGCTCCTACTCCGCTCACGACCACGGGTAAATGGTACAATACAAAACGTACAAAATTTATCACATCCACGCATAATCGATATCCAGGTATTAACCCCTTCATTTCGACTGGGGAATAAACCATCGTATACCTCATGCTTGGATAATTTTGTATCAACTATATTATTCGTATTATGAATCCTATTCCGAAGAATATCAGGTAATTTTCTATAGGAATCCGGACCCAGTACGATATCAACGTATGGTTTACTTTCAAGAATATCATTTTTTAAATGCTGAGCCATGCAGCCCAATACACCAATGATTGTTTCCGGTTTTTGTTTTTTTATTCGGTGATAACGACCAAGCTGTGAGTGAACTTTTTCTTCTGCATGGTCCCGGATCGCGCAAGTATTGATAAAAATTGCTTTTGCATCATCCAGTTTATTTGATGGAATAAAGCCTTCTTTTTGCAATAATCCCTCCACCAATTCGGAATCGGAAACGTTCATCTGACATCCATAGGTCTCTATGAAATAGGTATTAGACATTTAGGATAAGAATGAAATGAACTTAAGATTCAGTTTATTTAAGATATCCACTGAAAAAATAATCCAGAGGATTTTGCGGTGTCCCGTCACGGTGGACTTCGTAATGTAAGTGTGGAGCTGTTGACCGTCCGGTATTACCTGAAAAACCGATTTTTTCACCTCGCTTTATTTTCTGACCCCTTTTGACCATTATTTTGGAGAGGTGTGCAAACAGCGTTGTATAGCCATAACCATGATCAATTTTGATTACTTTGCCATAGCCTCCATTGTAGCGGGCTTCTTTGATAATTCCATCGGCAGGGGCCAATACCGTTTCACCGGTGTTCACGGTGATATCCTGACCGTAATGAAAGCGTACTTTGCCATTCATCGGATCTTTACGATATCCAAAACTCGAGTTTAAATAACCTCTTTTAACCGGACGAATAGAGGGAATTGAGCGAATAATATCAACATTTTCAGTAACTTTATCATAGATACCAGAAAAACTAAGTAATTCTAATTTTACTTTTCTTGTGAGGGCGTCTACGTCCATTTCCAACGATTTTAATCGATTGGTAAAATCATCTTCAGTACTAATATTATCAGCGAGTCTTACGCCTCCGATACCCAACCTATTTATATCCTGATCCACAACCGGTAAATCAGCGTACGTCCGAATTGCTTTATCCTTTTCTTCAATGGATTCCATGGTAGTGGACATATCACTCATCTTGCTTTGCAAGTCCACTAAGGTTGTTGATAGCGTGAAATAATGCTGCTTAATTGTTTCAATTTTTGACTTATACAAAATATCAGTCAATGCTTCGGCGCTAAAGAAGAAAATACCGGTTACGATAACGATAGCTAATGATAATAATGTAAAAATGCGGTGACGAGTAACGTTTCGTTGACGCATTCCTCGGTCATCGGCCGAAATGATGATATAATGTTTTTGACTTTTCTTTTTAGAACCAAACACGTGTAATAACACTTTTCTAATGCTCGGATTTTAAGAATTTGAACCTATAAAAACCAAATATTAACCTAAGTACAATTTTAGCAGTTGAGATTTCGTAGATATTCGTATACGCTGTAATGCGCGTTCCTTTACCTGTCGAATCCGTTCGCTGGATAGATTAATACTTTCTCCTATTTGTTCAAGGGTTTTTGGATCATCATCTCCAAGTCCGAAATATTCGGTCAATACGAATACTTCTCGCTTCTCCAGTAGGCTCATCATACCTACTATTTCTTTTTTAAGCGATTCCTTCATAAGCTGCATTTCCGGTCTGGGATCATTTGAAATCAGATATTCAATTAACGGCTTTTCACCCTCAGCGTTATCATCAAGGGAAATGGAGCCGCTATACACTTTTACAAGATCATCAATCCATTTGATGGTGGTATGGGATATTTCCGCGAGTTCTTCCCGTGTGGGTTCACGCTCGATTTCCTGCTCTAATTCGAGGGAATGACGATACAGTTTACCCATGGACTCAGTCACATGCGCCGGAAGTCGAATTGTACGTCCAGTTTTTTGAATCGCATTTCGAATTTGTTGGGTAATCCACCACACAGCATAGGAAATAAATTTAAATCCACGTGATTCGTCAAACTTATTAACCGCTTTTATCAGACCAATATTCCCTTCGTTAATCAGATCCTCAAAGGGAAGGCCCTGTCCTTGGAATTTTTTCGCCATTGCAACCACGAATCGTAAATTATGGATCACAAGTTTTTGGAAAGCTTTGTTATCACCATTCCGTGCATGGATGGCGTATTGAACCTCTTCTTCCGGCGTTAGCGGCTCTAGTTTTTTAATTTCGTTTAAATATAGTTCAAGGGCTTTGCGCCCTGTAGAGAGAGGAAATTTCGTCAATTCTATTGGGAGTCTGATTCAGATGCGGCTTCACCCGTTTCTTTATCAGATCCATTATTTTCCTCATTAACCTCTTCTTTCTCCGTCTTGACTGGTACAGCTTCTATTTCTTCGTCCGTATCCAATACTTCTTTCATGTTCTCAATTTCGTTTTCTTTCCTATTAATTTTTTCTTGAATTTCGTCCAGTTTTTGCAGGGAATTATAAAATTCTTTATTTCCCGTAAAATTTACGACATTTTCTTCTTTGGCGTGATACGCTACCAATCGCCCTAAATTCTCAAAAGTTTTTGCCTTCTCACGTTCAAGTTGATGTATTTCAATTTTGATTTTACTAATTTTGGTGAGTTCCTCTGTTTTTGCAACAGCAATTTTGCTGACTTCTTCTGCTTTTTCGACAGCAACAGAACCCCATTCCTTCATATTTTTCTTTAAGTCATTCCATATTGGATTCATAAAAACCTCTTTTAATAAATTTGTTCATTCATAAATGTGTTTAAAGTTAATCAATTAATCGCTCTTTTTAATGATCATATTTACTGCATAAAAAATCCCCGCTCCAACCACCAAAGCGTTCAACTCGATGAGGATATTATGATCCCTTATACCAACATATAGTCCGGATAATATTAAAAGCATGGCAAAAACCTGCAAACTTCTAAACAGGGTGAATTTCATATTCATCCTTCAATTTTATCCAACGCCTTATATTTTTAAAGTTCCATCGATAACTCAGAGACAAAATATCTAATGGTTGACTTGATTCAGATATCGATTGAGCAATTTCCAGCTTTTGGTGATCCGCCAGGCGCTCATAGATTATTCTGTTTATAATAGAAGTTTTACATTTTCTGTTTAATAATTTCAGAATTCTATTTGCCTCGTTGGTTTCTCCGGATAAGTGTTTAGCTATTGCCAATCCCGATGTCATTGCCATGCGCATTCCAAAACCAAATAAGTAGTCCTGGTATCCCCCGGCTTCACCAATACGATAAGGATATCCAAATTTTTTCATCGAAGGCAAATTAAAGCTCCCTCGGCTGCCAAATACTTCGCCTTTCGGAATCACAATTCCTTTTTGATCAAAAAAGTCGATTGATTTTTGCAATGGATCCGTCAACTGGTTTTTTCTTTTCTTAAATGCTGTTGCCAAAGTAGCGTCTCCATCAAGAATAATTAAATATGCGTACCCTTTTGGCGCGAATTCTTTCCCAAATAATAAATGAATTTGATTCTTTAGGTCTGTTTTAAAATTAATTCCTCGGATAAAGGCTGCCGTTTTCTTTTTACCTGAGGCATCAATGGTAATATATTCAGGAGCATTATTTCCAAATTCGAATTCCACACCGGCTGCAATACATTGCTGAAAAAGTTGTATATCAATACAGTCAGATTCGGCCCCTCGTTTAACTAAATAAAAAAAAGGAATTGCTGATTGTACTTTAAACGGTTCAAATCCGTCAAAATGAATATTAAAATCAAAAATGGGATAGTTTTTAATAAGCTCGAATAAAAATCCATGTTCTAAAAAATATGATTGCATATCTTCTTGAAAAATCCAATTCTCCAATCCTTCAAAATCACCGTTTCTGCTTAAACCAATGGCAGGATGTTTTTCATATACGACGACATTTTTACCGGTTTTTTTAAGGTTAATCGCAACCGTCATACCGGCGATGCCGGCTCCGGCAATTTTTATTAGATTGGCTGATTCTGGTTTTCCGATGATATTATTCCAGGATTGATTAAGCGGTTGATATTCAACAACCTCATCATTTTAAAATGACCCCTCTTTCACCCTGCGCGGGTGCTTCGGCAGACGGGCAGGCGGGTGACTATCCGGTGGCGGATTAATAACAATGTTAGCAATTAATCTGTTGGAGGGAGATAATTTCAGGAAATTCAGAAAGTGTTTCAATTATTTCATGCGGTACGTTGTTATCCACACGAATTACTGCAAACGCTTCACCATTATCTAATCCTCTATTCAATAGATAAGCGCCAATATTGACATTTGCATCTCCTAAAGTTGCTCCCACTTTTCCGATGACTCCGGGGTAATCTTTATTTCGCATAAATAACATTGTTTCTGAAGGGACAATGTCCATTTCATAACCCAAAATATTTACTAATCTCAATTGATTTCCTTCAAAAACACTTCCATGGATTTCATTAGATATGTTTTTATCTGTGACAACTGTTTTAATCACATTAGAATAGTTGCCAATATTGTCGGACATCCCATATTCAACATTGACTCCAAGATTAGTAGCAAGTGTTTCAGCATTAATATAATTTACCTTTTCCTTAACACGGTTTGCTAAAAAACCTTTTAAAAATGCCAGAGTTATCGGTTTTGCCTGATCCATGATTCCTGCACATTCAATATGTACTTTTTTTATTTCCTTGGATCCAAGCTGACTCTGCAGTTTTCCCATTATTTCAGACAAATTTAAATGGAACTGAATTTCTTTTAGCTTTGCCAAGTCTGTTATGGGCATATTTATCGCATTTGATAGCTGATTATTGAGCAAATAATCACGAACCTGTTCACAAACCGCTTGGCTGACCCCTTCTTTTGCTTCTTTTGTCGAAGCGCCGAGGTGAGGTGTTAAAACGATATTTTTTGCCCTGACCAATGGATTGGATGCATCAATAGGTTCTGACGAAAATACATCAATCGCTGCACCTGCTATTTTTTCTTCATTTAGAGCCCGAGCAAGTCCTGCTTCCTTAATCACACCTCCCCTGGCAACATTGATTATTCGGGCAGTTTGTTTCATGGTGCACAAGCGGTCATAATCAAATAGTGTCCGCGTGGAATCTGTCAATGGAACGTGGACCGTTATGTAATCTGATTCTTGCGTTAGTTTGTCAATATCTACAATTTTGACTGCTTCTTCATTAAAAATATCCTGATTGACATATGGATCAAAACCAAGAATATTCATATCAAACGCTCGGCATCTTTTTATCACCTCCCGGCCAATTTTTCCCAGACCGACAACTCCCAGTGTTTTGTTCCGTAATTCAGATCCAACCAATGCATTTCGATTCCATTTTCCATCCATGATAGTGCTGTGACCCATCGGTATATTCCTGGATAGGGCTAGCATCATCGCAACCGTATGTTCTGCAGCTGAATAGGTACTTGCGTTGGGGGTATTCATGACCAGAATTCCTTTCCGTGTTGCCCCTGAAATATCGATGTTATCTACTCCAACGCCTGCCCGTCCAATGACTTGTAAATGATCTGCTGATTCTATCATTTCAGCTGTCACATTTGTACCGCTGCGTACAATCCAACCGGCCACATCTTTACATGCCTCAGCTTTATCTCCGGGAGATGAATCAGGCAAATATTTTACTTCAAATCCTGCATCTTGTAGAATGGCCATTCCGGCATCGGTAATCGGATCGGAAACGAGTATTTTAGTCATTATATTTCCTTTATTTGGCTTCGAACTAAGTTGAGAGCGGAACCAGCGCTGAACCAACCAATTTGAGCATAGTTGAAGGTATGATTGCACTGAATAATATCTTCTGAACCATCCTGGTGAGTAACCCTTAAAGTCAGGGATTTATTTGGAGCGAATTTGTCAAGATCAATGAAGTCAATAATATCATCTTCCTCCATTTTATCATAATCTGATTTATCTGCGAACGTTAAGGCCAACATCCCCTGCTTTTTTAAATTGGTCTCATGAATTCGTGCAAAAGATCGAACCAAAACAACACGCACACCCAAATGTCTCGGTTCCATTGCTGCGTGTTCTCTGGATGAGCCTTCACCGAAATTTTCATCACCCACCACAATCGATGGTGTATTAGCAGTTTTATAAGCTCTTTGAACATCCGGAACAGATCCATATTCTCCTGTTATTTGGTTTTTTACACTATTCGTTTTTCCATTAAAATAATTCTCGGCTCCCGTCAGAAAATTATTTGAAATATTGTCCAAATGTCCTCTGAATTTCAACCAGGGACCTGCCATAGAAATATGATCCGTAGTACATTTTCCTTTTGCTTTAATCAGTAGCCTCATACCGGTAATATTTTTTCCATCCCATGGTTCGAATGGAGTCAACAATTGCAATCGCTCGGAATCCGGATTAACAGTTATTTCTACTCCTGAACCATTACTTGCAGGCTCTTTATAACCTAAATCTTCAACTTCAAATCCGTTTTGAGGTAATTCATCGCCCTTGGGAATTTCCAACATGACGGGGTCCCCATTTTCATTCATTAGGGTTTCTTTGATTGGATTGAACGTCAGATCACCGGCAATGGCAAGTGCGGTTACAAGCTCCGGTGAAGCTACAAATGCATGAGTATTGGGGTTTCCATCAGCTCTTTTAGAAAAATTTCGATTAAATGAGTGGACAATGGTGTTTTTTTCTTTTTGTTCCGATCCCGGGCGTGCCCATTGACCAATACAGGGTCCACACGCATTGGCAAACACCTGAGCGCCCAATTCGTTAAATGTATCAATAAAGCCGTCTCTCTCAATCGTATATCGAACTTGTTCAGATCCGGGTGTAATCGTGAAATCTGCTTTCGTTTTTAATCCCTTTTTAACGGCTTGTTTTGCGATAGAAGCTGCTCTTGATATATCTTCATAAGATGAATTGGTACATGACCCGATTAATCCAACATCTACTTTAGTGGGCCAACCATTTTTTGCAGCAGTCTCAGCCATTTCAGAAATGGGTGTGGCGAGATCCGGTGTAAACGGGCCGTTTAAATAGGGTTCCAATTCTGATAAATTTATTTCAATTACTTGATCATAATATTTCTTTGGATTATCATAGACTTCATCATCTGCACGAAAATATTTAGACATATTATCTGCGAGATCAGCCACGGCGCTTCGACCCGTTGCCCGGAGATACGCTGCCATCTGTACGTCATATGCAAATACCGATGTGGTTGCACCAATTTCTGCTCCCATATTGCAAATAGTACCCTTTCCGGTACAGGATAATTTTTCAGCACCTGATCCAAAATATTCAACGATAGCACCGGTCCCTCCTTTTACAGTAAGAATGCCGGCTACTTTGAGAATAATATCTTTTGCAGAGGTCCATCCATTCAGTTCGCCGGTCAATTTAATACCGATCATTTTCGGGAATTTTAATTCCCACGGCATATTCGCCATGACATCAACGGCATCGGCGCCTCCAACGCCAATGGCAATCATACCCAATCCACCTGCGTTGACCGTATGGCTGTCAGTCCCGATCATCAGTCCGCCGGGAAATGCATAATTTTCCAATACGACTTGGTGGATAATCCCTGCTCCCGGTTTCCAGAAACCAATTCCGTATTTATCAGAAACGGATTCAAGAAAATCATACACTTCACCATTAATATTTTTAGCATTGGACAAATCAAGACTGGCATATTCTTTTGCTTGAATTAAGTGATCGCAGTGAACGGTGGAAGGCACTGCTGCTTTATCTCGACCAGCCATCATAAATTGTAAAAGGGCCATTTGAGCCGTTGCATCTTGCATCGCGACTCGATCCGGTGCAAATTCACCATACGATTCACCGCGAGTATACCTAACCGTATGATTTTTATCAAATAAATGAGAATAAAGTATTTTCTCCGAAAGTGTCATGGGTCTGTGAATAACATTTTGCGCTATTGAACTGTTTTCTATAATGGAATTATAGACATTTTTTATCATTTCTAAATCAAACACAGGAAATCCTAATAATTAGGTTAAAGAAGATTGGAACTGAACTGCTATATTCACGTTCGATTTCGGTAGATAAACTTACACATTTACGTAACCACAATTCAATTTCAATGCTGAATAAATTTGTAGATTTCGAATGAAAATATTTTGGAAGCTCCTCCACGTCGTGTCTTTGACGTCTGTCATCCATGCCGGTGTGCAATGGAAGGTGGATGAATCCACCAATGAGAAACTTGTAATCTCAATCCATTTCGACGTAGAAACTGAAAGTGATTTAGAACCTTTGACCCTTCTCATCGGTCTGCCAAGTGAAGAATTGCCAACCTTGAATATTGAGGAATTGAATAAGCAAAAAAACCCAATTCCCACAGAAAACAAGCGCCAAGGCGTTCGATGGATCAACCGGCAAAAAGTAAGGTCATTAGAAACGGCAACTCTGGAAATAAGTCCTACCCGTTCCGGTGATTACTACTATCAAAATAATATAATTGAGATTTCATTTTTTCCTTCAGGTAAAAAACTGATAACTGCTAATAAAACACAAACCTCCTTTCTAAAAAATCGTATCCTAAACTGGAACAGCGCACAATATTGGTTTCGTGAACAAAAACACAACCGTAAAAAAAATTCCGACTTACCACAAGGAAACTGGATAAAATTTTCTGTGATAGAAGATAAACTCTATTCCTTCTCCGGTGCAGACCTTTTAACATTGAGCAGCACATTCCAAAGCAATAATCCCCGTTCTTTCATGCTGTTTACATCAACAGCTCTCGGCAGAGACAGAAGCAGTACAGTAGTCAATACAATTACTTATTCAGAAATTCCGGAGAATCTCGTAGAAATTAGTATGGACGTGACCGGGGAAGATAACGATACTTTAGATAACGATGATATATTCCGGTTTTATGGACGCGGAGTAAATGGATTTGACCAAAATGGAGAGAACATTCACTATCATCAAAATATATATTTTACCGAAAATTATTATTGGTTACTAATACCCAATGACAGTAGCATTAGGGGGAAACGGATTGAAACCATCACCGGTCCGTCTAATTTAAGTTTATCTCTAAGTTATGCAACTTCGTATATCCATATTGAAAACGATGTTATCAACCCGTTTCTTGGTGGATTGGTCTGGACGAGTTCTGGTTTTGGACGAGGATCCAGCTTTACCGTGGTTCATCAAATTAATGATATTGAATCATCAGTCAGCGCAAATATCAAAGTAGCAGTCAGGGGTAGTTTTACAGATTTAGACTATGTGATGAATACACTAGGAATAAACAAAAACCATACTATATTTGTATATCTTAATGATAGAGGGACTGCAATGGATACAATTAGTTTTTCCGGAGCAAATCAAAGATCGAGAGAATTTTCGGTCAGTGGAAGTGAGTTAAAAGAAGGTGTTAATCTTATTTATTTAGATAACAAATCTTCCTCCAGCAGTTATTCCTTTCCCCATTTTGATTACGCTACGATTCGTTATGGAAGGAAATTAAATAGTGACAACAGCCCTTTTGAATTTTTTGCCCCGATTACCGGTAATTCCGTTTCATTTAATGTTTCGGGGTCGTCTGCACCGAATGTTTGGAACATTACGGATGTAACACAGCCGCATAAAATGTATATTGATATCAATAATGACAATTATTCCATGAATGTCGATTTACCGACTGATACATCAGCCCGATTTATTCTATTTAATGATATTGATGTAATTTCAATTGCCAATATGGAATTAGTCAGTGGTCATTCCTTCACACAGCTGCGACATCATAATGCCGGTGTGGATCATCTCATTATTGGACCCAAAGAGTTTGAATCTGCTTCCGAGCCATTAGTCAATCATCGTGGGAGTTCAAAATTCGTTTCACTGGAAACTATTTATGACGAATTCTCCGGAGGAAATTCTGATCCTACAGCGATTCGCAGTTTTTTACAGTGGACAACTGAAGAATGGTTATCGCCCCAACCCATGTTCGTTTTATTCATGGGAGATGCAGATTACGATTATAGAAACATATCCGGTGATTCGGATATAAAAGTTCCCACCATTATTAAAGGAGCATACTCAAATAGAGCCGTTGACGATCGTCTTGCTGCTATTAGCGGCAATATACCTGATTTCGCTACCGGACGATATCCGGCAAAAAATATTCAGGAAGTGCAAGATTTTGTTGAAAAAATTATTGAATACGAGACCAATCCCGTTTTAGGCTATTGGCGTCAGCGCTTCACATTAGTCGCTGACGATGGCGCTCGACCGGAAGATGATGGACCCCATGGATCCATTAGAACCGGAAAAAGCCATACATTAAATTCGGAAGCAGCAGCCAAATTTATTTCCCCAAGAGTCGAAGTTCAAAAATTATATTTGCTGGAATTTCCTGAAGTAAGCGATGCGTCGTCCTACGGCGTCATTAAACCGGATGCTACTGATGCATTATTCGATATATTAAATGAAGGAACGGCTATTATCAATTATATCGGCCACGGATCAGAGCATCAGTGGGCACAGGAGAAACTCATCGTTCAGGATCGTGGGGATATTGGACGAATTGAAACCAATATGAAATTACCGGTATGGATCGCAGGTACATGTTCTTGGGGTCATTTTGATTTTTTAGATAAAGAGTCGTTTGCTGAAGAATTGATTCGGCAGCCCATGGAAGGCGCTTCAGCCATTATTACGACCAGCCGTGCGATTGGAGTCACATCAAATGCTTCTTATATTACGAAAATTTTTAAAGCAATTTTTCCAAATTTAGATGTAACAGATGCGTCAATCGGAATGGTACTGCAGTCGGTCAAAGATGGGAACAGTAGTGGAGAATTATTCCATCTTTTTGGCGATCCCGGTATGCCGTTACCGATCCCAAAAAATAAAGTAAATATGACCCATATATCACCGGACACATTGAGTTCACTGGATACTGCGCGAGTTTTTGGTCAACTAACATCGCCTATTAACGTCTCCGGTGTTGGAATTATTAGACTTGCGGATGCTGAAAGAGATATCACAAGACAATATATCATCAATTCAAAAACCCAGGAATTATCATATAAATTACCGGGGCCTACCTTATTTAAAGGGCAATTTTCAATAACCCAAAACAATTTTAGTGCACAGTTAAGAATACCCAAAGATATATCGTATTCCTCCACACCTGCCCGGCTTAATTCGTATTTACGGTTATATTCAGAACCACCTACTGAAGCATTGGGGATGCTCGATAATATATTCTTAAAAAGCGGTGAACCGGTATCAGATATTCAAGGTCCGATTATTTCCCTGGAAACAGAAACCGGCCGATTGCTGCAGGATAATGATCATTTGCTGAAAGATGAAAAAATATACATCAGAATATCCGATCCGATGGGAATCAACCTCACGGGGGAAGTTGGTCATGAGATTATGGTTACAAACATGGAGGATGACACGAAGAAAAATATGTCTTCCCAATATATTTATGATGAAAATAGTATTACGACCGGCGTGATACAATTTCCCCACGATGGGGTCAATTCATCGATCTCCATTCATATAAAAGCCTGGGATAACGCCAATAATCCATCAGAGAAGGAATTCACTTTATACTTATTTGAAAATCGTTCTTTAAAAGTATTTAATGTATTGAATTTTCCCAATCCATATTCAACGACAACACAATTCGCATTTGAATTAACTTCGGATGCAGACGTTTCCATTGATATTTTCACCCTCGGAGGACGTCGGATTATGAGAATTCCCGAAGAAAATTTTTCTGAAGGATATCATTATATTGATTGGGACGGTCGAAATGCCTTTGGTGAACGCTTGGCGAATGGTGTATATTTGTATCGGCTGAAAGCAGATGACGGAAATCAAACGGTTTCTGTCATAAAAAAACTCGCTAAGTTCCAATAAAAAGGATTCGTTACATGAGTGTTACACAGCTGGATCACTTGAATTTAAGCGTGCGGAATTTTAAAGAGACGGTAGATTGGTACAATAAGGTATTTGGTTTTATGGTTGTTGAAGAAGGAATCCAGGATAAAAAACCCTGGGGGATTATAAAAAATAATGATGCATTACTTTGCATATATGAACAACCGGATTTTGTCTTATTAGATCGATTTGAATCTGCTGAAAAATTCATACATTATTTAGCCCACTTTGGACTTCGAATTGATAACCAACAAGAATGGGAAAAAACAATTGTGAGGGAAAAAATTGCTGTAATGTATGATGGACCGATTCGTTGGCCAAATTCCGTTTCCTGGTATATCAAGGATCCCACCGGTTGGGAAATAGAAGTGGCCCTTTGGGATAACAATAGAATCAAATTTCAGCAATAAATTGCAACCGTTCTCTATTATCCTTGCTTCTGCTTCACCAAGAAGAAAACAGCTTCTGGAAATGATTGATTTACATTTTGATGTTGTCCCGAGCAAAATCCACGAAGATTGTCATGTCGGCCTGCCCCCGAAAGAATTTGTTATGTTTTATGCTAATGAAAAATCACTCAGCATTGCTGAAAATTACCAAAATCATTTGGTAATTGGCGCAGATACTATTGTAGTTCTGGAAGGAAAAATACTTGGTAAACCGAAAAACAAGAAAGAAAGTTTTGACATGTTAAAATCCTTATCTGGCCGCACACATTCTGTGTTTACAGGTGTATCGATAAACCATATAAATAATAAGATCAGTTGTATATTTTTTGAGAAAACAAATGTGACATTTATGAGACTTACAGATAGTATTATATCCTATTATATTGACACTTATTCCCCTTTAGATAAAGCAGGAAGTTATGGAATTCAGGATTGGTTTTCTGTTAACGTTAAGAAAATTAATGGCTGTTTTTATAATGTAATGGGGTTTCCTTTAGCTGCATTTTTTAAACGCTATAAACAGATTATTAATAATTAGACTTTTATATTGATAACACAGCGGTCGGTCGGTTAAGTTTCCCCCCTATTCATAGAACCATTATGAACGAATTCTTTAAAGATCTCAAAGAAAAAAGACAGTCACAAAATATTGAACTGGAAGAAATCCAATCCAGAACAAAAATCAACATTGATTACTTAACGGCGATTGAAGAGGGTCAATTTGAAGTTTTACCACTGCCTTATGTACGCTTATTTTTAAGAGCATATGTAATTGAACTTGGTGGTGATGCTGATGAAGCACTGCATCAATTGGATATTTTTCAGGCTAGCAAAGAGGGAAGAAGAATTCCTAAAAAACCAGTCGCTACAAAAGATACATCCTTGGATGAACAAAAAGATGTGAAACTGAAATTACCTACTCATACTCGTCCTCCAACAAAAATTAGAGAGGATTTAATTAAAGGTGTTGTTTTATTAATCATCTTTCTATTTGCCATATTTATTATTAAAAAAATCAACTCAGAAAACAGTGCAGCTTCTGTCCAAAACGGTGAAATTGTTTTGATGGATAATCCGGCAATAATCACTGACGATATTTTAACAAATGATTATGTTGAAGCGGTATCTCAAACTGTTGCAATGGCAGTCACACCTCCATTTAAAATGAAAATAATATCAGACGAACGCATTTGGTACAGTATAAAAATCGATACATCTGATGCTCATACCGGTATTCTTCCTCCCGACGAGGAATACAGTCTTCCTTTTGAAAATAAATTTCATGTAAGATTGAATCAAACAGCAGGAACAACTTTATATATAAATGGAAATAAAGTTGATGAACTTGGCGAATACTCTTATCCTGCGGATATTGAATTCATTTCTGACCCAAACACGGTCACCGTTAAGCACTACATTCCCCAAAGATAGTTAAAAGATTACTTTAACATCCCCCTTTACTTCAACCATCGGTTGAAGCTTCCGCTCGTCTAAAAAAACAGATATATTTTAAATACATTCATAAAATAAGTTGACATAAGTGGGTAGAGTGAAATATATTGTGGGTAATCGTGGGTAATACAAAACAAACTTAAGTGGGTATGACAATCAATCAAGATACATTTACGGGAGAGTATTCCTATACAATTGACGCGAAAGGTCGTGTCAATATTCCTGCAAAATTTCGCCAGAGCCTTGCACCGGAAAACGACAATACATTTGTTATCACCCGGGGTATGGATCCCTGCATCTGGGTTTATCCCCTCACTGCTTGGCAGTATATCGAAGATAATTTAAAAGAGCTGTCTGCCATATCACCGATTAATAGATCATTTATTCGCAGTACATCCCGTTATGCTTCAGCCGTCAAATTTGATAAACAAGGTCGAATCATTCTTTCGTCTCAATTGATGGATTATGCTAACATTGATAATGATGCGTTGATTATTGGCATGATCAATAAAATAGAAATATGGAATTCAGCAGAATTGTCAAAAATTGAAAATCAAGCAACAGAATTGGATTCATCAGCTTATGATGAGCTATCAGAAAAAATTATATTATAATGAACAAAAATTCATTACCGGAAACGAAATTACTCCATATTCCGGTTATGATCCAGGAAGTGATGGATTTTCTGATCACGAACCGGGATGGAATTTATCTCGACGGGACAGTGGGTCTCGGCGGGCACGCTGCACAAATACTGAATGCACTTTCGGATTCAGGGAGGTTAATCGGACTTGACCGTGACGAGAAGGCGCTGGCAATTTGCAAAGAACGACTGTCAGACAGCCGTGCCTTCTCCTGCCTCCATTCCTCATACGAATTATTCCCCAACATTCTTCAAGATGAGGGTATATCAACTGTGAATGGTATATTACTTGACTTGGGTTTGTCATCCTTCCAATTGGATTCTCCCTCCAGGGGGTTTGGTTTCAAATCAAACGGTTCACTGGACATGCGTTTTAATTCTTCAGACGGGCAAACGGTGGCTCAATTCATTTCTTCAAAAACGGAAAATGAATTGGCAGATGTCCTTTACAATTTCGGGGAAGAGCGGTTATCCAGAAGAATTGCGAGAGCTATTAAAAATATGGATTCCATGAGTGCAGTATCTGATTTAAAAGAAGCGGTACGAAGAAGCACTCATCCAAACCGCCGACGAAATTCATTGGCAAGAGTTTTTCAGGCGCTTAGAATTGCCGTTAATGACGAATTAACACGTCTACAAAAATTATTAGATTGTTTTGCGGAGTACCTGGCGCCTAAAGGAAGAATTGTTATTTTGAGTTACCATTCGCTGGAAGACAGAATAGTGAAACATTCGTTCAAAGATCTATCCAATAAAAATTTAGTATCCATCCTAACAAAAAAACCCCTTCGACCTACCAAAAATGAACAAACAGAAAATTCCCGTGCCAGGAGTGCAAAACTGCGTGCGGCAGAAAGGATATAATGGCTAATAGACGCAAATCAAAATTGAAAAACAAGCACAGAGAATTTTTTCAAACATTATCATTTTTTCTAGTGACTGTTCTCTCCATTGGGGGTTTGATCATTTATTTATGGGTATATACAGAAATAGATGAAACGATGATGGCAATTGAAATCCAACAATCTACTTTTTCAGAATTATATAATACAGTTAAAGAATTGAAAAGTGAAATTGAATTATTGAATCGAGTTGACCGAATCACATCTGTAGCCAAAAATGAATTGGGGATGGTATTTGCTCATCCGGAATCTATTTCCGTGTTTGTTGACCCTTTGGTAATGAAGAATTCTGTTGACTAAGACGTATATAAAATATCGATCCCGCGTTATATTTGTTTCAGGTCTTATTTTCCTGTGTTGGATTGGTTTGTCTATACGATTGTTCCAAATACAGATAATTGATGGAGAATCGCTACGAATGAAAGGATTAACGCAGGGGCGGGTGCAAGAGCCATTGCGATCCGTTAGGGGAAACATCTTTGATCGCAATAATATTTTATTAACGCGAAATATTATTCATTATTCTTTAGGCGTCCATCCATCCAAAATTCATAAAAAACAGGAGTTGGCAGATAAACTAAGCGCTTGTACCGGAAGAGATTCAAAAGATTATCTGAAAAAATTAGAATCAAAGAAGAGCTTTATTTATCTGGAGCGTAATCTTCAACGATCACAATGTGAAGATATATTAATTGACAAACCTTATGGAGTAATCATCGAAAGAGACTCTCGTCGTTATTATCCTCATGGGCATATTGCATCACAAATTTTGGGATTTGTCAATATTGATGACTTGGGAATCGCTGGGTTAGAACAAAAATTTAACAAACAGTTGACAGGAACTCCCGGCTGGGTAATTAAACAAATGAGCGGTAAAGGGAAATCTATTTTTAAAACGAATTTCCCCGTGCAACTGCCGATCGATGGGGCCAATATTCAATTAACCCTTGACTTGGAATACCAGGCTATTTTACAAGAGGAATTGTCCGCACAAGTAGAGAAAACAGGTTCTTCATCTGCGATGGGGCTCATTATCAATCCTCAAAATGGAGCGATTTTGGCCATGTCCTCCGTTCCCGATTTTGATCCAAACTATCCCGGAAGAAGTGAGAAAAAAAGGCTGCGTAACAAGGTGATTTCTGACCAATTCGAACCCGGTTCGACGTATAAAATAGTCACTGCTTTGGGAGCAATAGATCGGAATACGGTTTCATTGTGGCAAGAATTCAATTGTGAAAATGGTAGTTATGAATTTGCCGGGAGAAAAATCAATGATTGGGGAAATTTTGGTTTATTGACATTGCCTCAGATTATCGAAAATTCTAGCAATGTGGGTGTAATAAAGATTGCTGAAATGTTGGGACCTTCATTATTGTATAAATATAGCAGGGATTTTGGATTTGGGACTCCTACAAATATTTCAATAGCTGGTGAGCATTCCGGTACGTTAAGGCATTTAGAAGAATGGAGTCAATTATCTCTAGCTGAAATATCTCTTGGCCATGAAGTAGGTGTAACAACCTTACAATTAGGTATGGCTTACGCCGCGATTGCAAATGGCGGTTTTTTAATGAAACCCAGGTTGGTAAATCAAATTGTTTCCCCTGATGGTAAAATACTTTATTCTGAAAAACCCGAGGTCATTCGTAAAATATCTTCAAAAGATGTGATTGAAACTATGGTGGATATCCTTTGCAGAGTGGTTGAAACCGGAACAGGAACAAAAGCGGCAATTAATGGCTGGGCGGTAGCAGGAAAAACCGGAACAGCTCAGAAATTTATTGATGATCATTATTCCAATAAAAAATTTATTTCCAACTTTGTTGGATTTTTACCGGCAAATAATCCGCAGCTTGTTGGTGTTATCGTATTAGACGAACCTAGAATTGGATACCACTGGGGTGGTCATGGTGCAGCACCCGTATTTCGCCGCGTTATGGAACGAATCATTAATATGGACGATTCCATACGCAACTTCAAACCTCAGACAATCTCAAAAGACCCGCAATGGGTCCAAGAAAGTCTACCCCTCCCACATACTCTGGATGATGCAATAACCAGTCCAGTGGCTCTATCCAGTCAAATGCGCATAACAAATGTGGCTCAGAAAAATAACGGAAAATCCTATATGCCGGAAGTCCGCGGAATGAGCTTAAGAAAAGCGAGGACAGTGCTAAGAAAATTAGGATTGCATACAAATTTCACAGGGTCGGGAAAAGTGATTTGGCAAAGTCCAAAACCGGGAACTATCATCAAGGATGGTTCTATATGCAGTATAGGTTTAAAATGACAACAACTCTAAATCAACTTGTAAAAGGAATTATGGCATCAACAGGAGATATTCCTGCAACACCAATAGAAAAAATTCGATTACATTCCCAGGAAGTGAAGCCGGGAGATCTTTATATTGCTGTTTATGGGGTCTCTGCGGATGGCCACGATTTTATCCCGGAGGCGCTGGACAATGGCGCATCTGCCGTCATTACTAATGGGCGAGATGTCGGAACACTCCCTGTTCCACAAGTAAAGGTCTCTAATCCGAGAAAAGCAGCTTCGTATGTTGCAGCCGAATATTATGGAAATCCATCAAAGGAATTGTTTGTTATTGGCATCACCGGAACGAATGGTAAAACAAGCAGTGCAACCCTAATTACATCCATTTTGAAAGAAGCAAAATGTAAAGTGGCTCAATTAGGAACTTTGGGAGTGATAGCTGAGGGCCATGAGCAACCAAAAACGCTCACGACGATGGATGCTATCCATTTGCAAAAACTATTGCGTGATCTGGCTGATGATGATTTTACCCATGTTGTTATGGAAGTTTCTTCTCATGCCATTCATCAATATCGAGTTGCAGATGTTGAATTTGATGTTACTGTTTTTACCAATTTATCACCGGAACATCTCGATTATCATGGTACAATGGAAGATTATTTTTATGCGAAGGCAAAATTATTTACTTCCCTTCCTCTTTCGGCAACATCGATCATCAATTCAGATGATGAGTATGGTTTGCGTATGACAGGGAAAAGCACCGCGCCGGTTATCAAATTCTCATCAGAAAATAAATCTGATATTTATTTCAAAGAGGTAGAATCGACATTATTGGGTATTAAAGGGCTCATATCCGCCGGGCACAATGAAATTGAAGTTAATTCGCCTTTAATCGGGGATTTTAATAAAGAAAATATATTATCTGCTGTTGGAGCCTCTATTGCGATGGGAATCCCAATTGGAACAATAAGAACGGGTATTAATAGATGCAGAATCATTTCCGGGCGCATGGAAAAATTCACCACTATGAATGGAGCCCAAATTGTAGTGGATTACGCCCATACGCCGGATGCTTATGAAAAGGTATTGAGCACAATTTTTGAATTGGTGAAGGAAGATGGAAAATTGATTGTGCTTTTTGGATGCGGGGGTAATAGAGATGCCTCCAACAGACCCATTATGGGCCAATTAGTCGAACAATACGCGGATTTCTTTTATATTACAACTGATAATCCGCGATATGAAAATCAGGATGATATTGTCAAAGACATTTCTTACGGATTGTCAACCGATCATTATGAAATCATTGAAGACCGAGCTGATGCGCTGTGGAAATCTTTAAACCAATTGGAAGGAAATGATGTATTAGTTGTGTTAGGAAAGGGTCGGGAAACTTATCAGGAGGTTGAAGGTATTCGACATCCATATTCAGACATTGAAATCATAGAAGAATTTTGTGCGAATCCAAATAGCTGAACCCGAAGCCTTTACAACTTTATTCAGGAGCCATCTGAGTGTGACTCCCTCCTCAGCAATAACCGGGATTTCCACTGACAGCCGTGAATGTCGGGTGGGAGATTTATACATTGCCATCAAAGGTGAACGTTCTGATGGACATGAGTTCATACAACAAGCGAAGGACAATGGAGCAGTTGCATGTCTGGCAGGGCGTGAAGTTCCTGTTAATAACGCATTGGATTTATTCATTGTTGAAAACCCGGTGGAGACATTGGGGGCATTTGCACAATCTTATCGAAGATTATTTGATTTGCCGGTGATTGGTATTACCGGGTCAAATGGAAAAACGTCAACAAAAGAATTATTAAAACATGTTTTATCAGTAAAAGAAAATGTTCACGCTACATTGGGAAATTTTAATACATCGATTGGTTTACCCCTAAGCATTTTCCAAATATCAGATGACCATACTATTTCAATATTAGAAATGGGTGCAAGTGAACCGGGTGAAATTGCATATTTGTGTTCGATAGCAGAACCAACTCATGGTTTGATTACAAACATTAATTCGTCACATTTAGAAGGATTCGGATCCATTGATGAAATTGCAAAAACGAAAGGCGCCCTTTTTGAAGCTCTCGCTGAAGGGACAGCGTTTGTCAATAAAGCGGATGATCGAATTCGCGGTCTAAATGTAGTTGGAAACGGAATTTCTTATGGACTGACTCCGGATTGTGACTTCCCGGCTGATATTCATCATGAAAGTGACGGCTCGATTACTCTGACGATTGATGCACATGAAATCGCTACTTCTTCACATAATCTCTCTTTTATTAAGAACGTTATTGCCGCTTCTGCTGTCTGCAATCATTTTAGTATTGAATGGACAACATTCGAAAAACGAGTGCAATCTTTTCAGGCACCTAAAGGGCGTTGTGAAGTTAAGCAGATGGACCATATTACCATTATTGATGATACCTATAATGCGAATCTTTCCTCTACCATCGCAGCTATCGATTATCTAAATGCCTTTAGTGGTAATGGTCGTAGAATTTTTGTTTTTGGTGATATGCTCGAACTGGGAAATGAATCCTTATCTCATCACCGAAAAGTAGGGGAACATTGCATCAAAATGGATTTAGACGCTGTATTTACTATTGGGAAAGATACTCGAGAAACGAATCTGGCGATTCATTCGGATATTTTCCATAAACATTTTAATTCGAAACGCGACCTGGCGGATGAATTGAAAGTCTGGATTAAAGAGGGAGACAAAATACTGATAAAAGGGTCGCGGGGCATGCTAATGGAAACCATCTTGAAAGATATAGAAACAAAATAATGTTATTCAAATTACTTTATCCTTTACGAGATATGTTCTCCCCTTTCAATGTGTTTCAATACATCACATTCCGATCAGCCATGGCAGCCATTTTATCCTTATTATTGACATTTATAATTGGTCCGTGGATAATCCGTCTTTTACTCCGGTATCAAATAGGAGAGGAAATCCGGATGGAGGGTCCCGAAAGTCACCAGAAAAAACGTGGAACTCCAACGATGGGTGGATTAATGATTATTGGATCTGTATTAATCCCGACAGTTCTGCTGGCTGACTTATCGAATGCTTACGTCCAAATAGTGATGCTGGCTTTAGTTTGGATGGGGATTATTGGTTTTTTAGATGATTATTTGAAAGTGGTTAAAAAACTAAAAAAAGGGTTGGTCGCCCGTTACAAACTGGTCGGTCAAATATTATTAGGGATCATTATTAGTATTTGGATATTTAACCATCCGGCATTTGCCGATGTAAAGAGTGTGACCAGTGTACCATTTTTCAAGAATCTCGAGCTGGATT
This sequence comes from uncultured bacterium, assembly GCA_964491015.1. Lineage (GTDB taxonomy): Bacteria > Fidelibacterota > Marinisomatia > Marinisomatales > TCS55 > JADFRD01. The sequence goes on from CAZBEY010000014.1 coordinate 24,051, forward strand.
TTGGATACATCTACCCTCTGGCAATCATTTTGGTCATCACCGGTACATCCAATGCCGTAAATCTAACTGACGGCTTGGATGGATTGGCTGCCGGATTACTGGCCATTTGTTTTACAGTCTTTGCCGCAATTGCTTATATGAGTGGACGTGTTGACTTTTCCAGTTATTTGAATATTATATATTTACCAGGGGCGGGAGAACTAACAATTTTCGCCGCCGCGATCACCGGTGCATTGATAGGATACTTGTGGTTCAATGCATCTCCTGCAGAAGTATTTATGGGTGATGTTGGATCATTATCCGCAGGTGCCGCCTTGGGGACAATAGCTGTTTTACTAAAAAAAGAATTATTATTATTCATCATCGGCGGTGTTTTTGTCTGGGAAGCTTTTTCCGTTATTTTACAAGTAGTCTATTTTCGATTTACTAAAATAAAATCGGGTGAAGGACAACGATTATTCAAAATGGCTCCGATTCATCACCATTTTGAGTTAAAAGGATGGCCGGAATCTCGTGTTGTTATCCGGTTTTGGATCATTGGCTTGCTATTGGCACTTTTTTCATTAACTACTTTTAAGATTCGCTGATGGATATTTCTGATCCAAACAAAATCAATTTATTAAACAAAAGGGTTATTATCATTGGCGCTGGTCGCAGCGGTATCGCAGCGGCGAGGCTGACGAATAGCCTTGGAGCAAATGTTTTTATCAGTGATATGCAAAATTCGTCAAATGAATTGATGGAATTGAAGAAAGAAGGAATTCAAGGGGAAACCAACGGCCATAGTGAAACCATCTATGAAGCCGATTTGTGGATTATTTCACCGGGAGTTCCAAAAGATTCAGATATTATACGAAATGCGCTGGTAAGAAATATACCAATCGTAGGTGAAATTGAATTCGCCAGCTGGTTCACCAATGCGCCGATAATAGCCATAACAGGCTCTAATGGTAAAACAACCACAGCGCACATGATATATGAAATGTGTAAAACGGATGATTTACATCCTGTCCTGTCGGGGAATGTCGGTAATGCATTTTCGAATGTGATCCTCAAAGATCGTTCCCAACCGGATAATAAACGAATCCACATACTGGAAATATCCAGTTTCCAAATGGAATATATCTATCATTTCAAGCCATATATTTCTGTATTTCTTAATCTGACACCGGATCATTTAAATCGTTATGACGATATGGATGACTATGTAACGATGAAAATGAAAATGTGGTCGAATCAGACGAAGTGTGATTTTTTAGTTTTTAATGCTGATGATGCTCTGCTATCAGAACGTATCGAACAAGCAGATGCCAATAAAATTCCCTATAGTTTAGATTCAGATGCAAAAGGACTTTTATTCCGTCTAAACGAAACAAAAATTTACGATCAAAAGCACGCCACGCTGATCAATCTGGATGAAATCGCTTTGCCTGGTAGGCATAACCTTTCGAACTACCTCGGTTCCTCTACCTCGGCGAGCCTGTTGGGCATTGCTTCATCCAGGATTGCTCAAGTTATGTCTACTTTTTGCGGAGTCCCACATCGACTTGAACACGTTGGAGAAATAAATGGCGTCGTGTATATCAATGATTCTAAAGCAACAAATATTGATGCAGTAAAAGTGGCTTTAGACAGTTTTAATCAACCCATTTTTCTTATTTTGGGCGGTCGGGATAAAGGCGGAGACTTTCTTTCACTGTACCCACATACCCACAAAAAGGTGAAAGAAGTGCTCACAATAGGTGAGTCTAAAAAAGCGATCGCAGCAGCGTTAGGAGAGAAAGTGAAAATCACTTCATGTGATACACTCAAGAATGCTGTTGAGGTCGCTCATTCCTATGCACAGCCTGGGGATATTGTTTTATTATCTCCGGGTTGTGCAAGTTTTGATCAATTCGCTAATTTTGAAGAACGAGGCAAACTATTTAGAAAATTAGTACAATCATTGAAGGTATATGGATGAGTTATATAAATATTATTGTAAAAAAATATGATCAGTATCTATTAGGAAGTATCATTGTTCTCTGCATTTTTGGAACGGTCATGCTGTTTAGTGCGAGTTCGAATTTATCGTTAGAGCAAACCGGCAATCGTACAGATACAGTTTATCTACTGGCACATTTAAAAAGGCTGCTTGTTGGCATATGCTTTATGTTTATCTTTATGTTATTTGATTATCGAAAATTAAAAGATTGGGCATACCCTATTTTTGGCGTTTCTGTATTTTTGCTATTATTAACAAAAATACTATTTATTATCAACGGGAATTCTTCACCTGCCCGCTGGTTATACTTGGGAAAATATTCAGTTCAAACATCTGATATAGCGCGTTTATCCTTGATCATTTTTATTTCTGCATTTATTCATGATAAGCGAGAGCAGATTAAGGAATTTTATGGCGGGTATTTAAATATTATAACCGCTATCGGGCTTATATTTGTTTTAATCGTTTTACAACCTGACCTCAGTACAGCTTCAATCGTTTTACTCATTTCATTTATTATGCTGTTCCTTGGTGGTGCAATGATTCGGCATATTTTTACAACGGCTCTCATTTCTTTATCTGCATTGACTCTGGTTATTTTGAATTGGGAATATATGCGCCGGCGCATAATGACATTTTTGAATCCGGAAAGCGTTGGAATTGAAAATGTATATCAAATTAAACAATCGTTAATCAGTTTAGGCAATGGAGGATTATGGGGAATGGGGCTTGGAAACAGTTTGGGGAAAAATCTCTTTCTTCCAACACCCCACACTGATTTTATTTTTGCCATCATCGGAGAAGAAACAGGGCTGATCGGCGCTCTTTTAGTTCTATTGTTATTTGTTGTAATCTTTCAAAGAGGAGTTCAAATTGCCAAGGAGAATGCTGATCCGTTTGGTATCATGCTTGCTCTTGGGATATCGTATAGTTTTATTCTCTATGCGTTCATCAATGCAGCTGTCGTAACAAATCTTGTCCCGACAACCGGATTAGCCATGCCGCTCATTTCCTATGGAGGATCGGGAGTTGTTGTTCATCTAGCCAGTATGGGTATTTTATTAAATATTAGCCAATCAAAACGATCTGTATCAGGGAATTCAAACTGGAGAAAAGGTATATATGGCTAATTTACAATTTTTAATAACCGGTGGCGGTACGGGAGGTCATCTATTTCCAGCGATGGCTATTGGCGAAGAACTCTATTCCCGAACTGGCGCGGATATTCACTATGTTGGATCTAAGTTTGGAATTGAATCAAAAAAATTACCGGAACGAAAATTAATGCATACATTATTACCCATTCGTGGATTGCAGAGAGGAATTTCATGGTCGTCTTTTGGAAAAAACTTAGGCCTTCCGGGGCAATTGATATGGTCGAAGATGAGGACAACAACACTTGTGAAAAAACTGCAGCCGAATGCAGTGATTGGAACCGGAGGGTATGCTTCCGCCCTGCCGCTTTACATCGCCCGTAAACAAAATATTCCCTATTTTATTCAAGAGCAAAATTCTTTCCCGGGTATGACAACAAAGTATTTTGCTGAAAATGCAGAGATGGTTTTTACAGCGTTCAGTGAAGTAGAAAATTACATTAAAAAAAAAACGTCTTTTCAACCGGAAACCCGGTTCGAAAAGATATTGCCGGTGGGAATCGCATGACCGCACTTAAACAATTTGATTTAGTGGATCATAAACAAACGCTATTTGTTTTCGGCGGTAGTCAGGGATCCGCAGCGATCAACCGATGTATTTCTAAAATGATTGATAATTTGAAGGATGTTCAAATTATTTGGCAAACAGGAATGAACGAATTTGAACAATTAAAACATTATGAAACAAATTCTGTCCGCGTAAGACCATTCATTGATGATATGAAAAGCGCCTATGCTGCTGCAGACCTGGCTTTGACCAGAGCCGGCGCAATGACCATCGCAGAGCTGACAGCCTGTGGTCTACCCGGTATCCTAATACCCCTTCCTTCTTCCGCTGACGACCACCAAACCCACAACGCAACGGCCATGGATAAACGCGGTGCAGCTAAAATGATTCCCGAGACCGAAATGAGCCCTGTCAATTTATCCGTCACGTTAAACCAATTACTCAATGACGAACACACTCTAAACCAGATGTCGGAAAACTCGAGTGCATTAGGGAAACCGAATGCAGTTTCGGTGATTGCCGATCATATTTTAGAAAGAATCAGCGCTTAATGTTCAGAAAAGTAAAAAAAGTCCATTTTGTTGGTATCGGAGGCATTGGTATGAGCGGTATTGCTGAATTATTATTAAACCTCGGGTTTGAAATCAGTGGTTCGGATATTAATCACTCATCGATTATTGATAAATTGATCAAACTTGGTGCTGATATTCAAATGGGGCATAGAGCAGAAAATCTGACCAATGCAGACGTTTTGGTATATTCAAGCGCTGTCCATAAAGATAATCCTGAAATTATTGCAGCCTGTAAAAAAAACATTCCTGTTATCCGTCGGGCAGAAATGCTTGGTGAACTTATTGCGGTAAAAGAAACGAGCATCGGTGTTGGCGGAACCCACGGAAAAACAACCACATCTTCAATGATTGGTACTATTTTAACCGAAGGGAAATTAGATCCTACGCTTGTCGTCGGCGGATTAGTTAAAACCATCGATTCAAATTCAAAGCTTGGATCGGGTGACATAATTGTTGTGGAGGCAGATGAATATGATCGCAGTTTTCTAGCGTTACGCCCCACCATCAGTGTCATTACAAATATTGAACTGGAGCATACGGATTGTTACCAGGATATCGATGATCTTAAACAAACATTTTTACAATTCGCAAATTCTTCACCTTTCTACGGAGCTGTAATCGTTTGCACGGATTCACCGTCACTCCAAGAAATAGTCCCTGATATAAAACGTCCGGTCATTAGCTATGGCTTTAATGACAGCGCCGACTTACACGCTGACAATATATGTTTTAATGAATCTCAAGCAGTTTACACGCTTTATGCTTATGGCAGGGAAAATGGAACCATCACGTTAAATGTTCCCGGCGAGCATAATGTATCGAATTCCCTTGCTGCCATCGCTGTGGGGATAGAAATGGGGTTGAAAATTGACCACATTGCTAAGGGGTTGAAAGCATACACCGGAGTTCGCAGACGATTTGAAATCAAGGGAATTTCCAATGATATTATGGTCGTTGATGATTACGCTCATCATCCCACAGAAGTAAAGGCGACCTTGAAGGCAGCAAAAAAAGGGTGGGACCGTAGAATTGTGTCTGTTTTTCAACCACATTTATATACACGAACCAGAGATTTTTATGAAGATTTTGCTTTAGCATTTCAACGTTCTGATATTCTAATCGTTACAGATGTTTACCCTGCCCGTGAAGAACCAATTAACGGTATTAGTGGTGCCATGGTTTCTAATGCAGCACGCCAAGCTGGTCATGAGAACGTTCATTATGTACAAAATCTCGACGATTTAATAAGTCATTTAGATAAAATTGTTCTTCCGGGTGATATGGTTATCACTATTGGTGCCGGTACTATTTGGCGCTATTCTGAAAAATATTTCGGGCATTTAAAATCGTTGGAGGCAGCTGCTTAAGGTGAGCAAAATGGCAGAATTGAAACGAATAGTCAAAGGGTCGCTTCTGGAAAAAGAACCAATGTCTGCTCATACCACATACGGAATTGGTGGTCCGGCATGGGCATTCATTACACCAAATGATGAAACTGATTTAAGTGAAATCTTGCAATTTGCTGATTCAAACTCAATCCCTATCTACATTGTTGGATCAGGATCCAACCTTCTTGTAGCGGATGAAGGAATTAATGGTATTGTCATAACATTAGGGAAATCTTTTAAGAGTCTGCGAATATCAGAAAATAAGATTTTCGCAGAATCCGGTGTCATGCTTGGACATTTGGTGAAAGAGAGCATGAAAAATAATTTAACCGGATTGGAAAGTATGATTGGTGTTCCTGGGACTCTCGGTGGCGCATTAAAAATGAATGCAGGCGCCTTTGGCAGCGAAATATCAAATTGTCTAACAAATATTCGTGTGATGAGCTTTTCAGGAAATATTAAAAAATTACAAGTTAGTGACATCGAATTCAGTTACAGACATTCTTCCTTTAACAAGAACCAAATCATTATCAGCGCTGACTTCGAATTGGAAGAAGCTTCGTCAGAAACTATTTTAAAAAAGCGTGAGATGGCCAGTTTAGGAAGGAAAAATACTCAACCTCTTCGATACCGGTCTGCGGGTAGTGTATTCAAAAATCCAACGCCTGATCTTGCAGCCGGTTATTTAATCGATAAAGCAGGTCTCAAAGGTACACGCATTGGTGAATCCGAAATTTCAACCCAACACGGTAATTTTTTCATTAACCACGGCCAGGCAAAGGCCAGCGATATAATCGATCTTATTCGCATTGCCAGAAAAAATGTTTATGAAAAATTTGACATTATGCTCAATCTCGAAATAAAAACATTGGGATTCCAGAAGGACGTTTTTTCAATATGAATAATAAAAAGAAACAAATGAATTGGCGTTTAATCATTGGAACAGCATTGACTTCAATGATAATTGGATTATCATTGTTATCCTTTCATTGGTCTGTTTATACAAAATTTAATCTTGTGAATAATATTATTATCCAGGGGGATAAAATTATTCCAAAAAATGAATATTATCAGTCTCTTTCTTCCTTATTGGGAATCTCAATTGATGAAATTGATATACGCGAAGCCGGAATGCTCTTAGAAAGTCATCCATTTGTTCATGCGGCCAGGGTAAGCAAAACATACCCAAACACGCTCCATATCGAAATTGCAGAAAGAGAACCGGTCGCACTTTTGAATATGAAACCCACATTATATGTAGATAATGAAGGAGTGGTTCTTCCGGAATTAGGTCTTGTCGGAGAAAAGTTAATACCTATTATGTCCGGTTTTAACTCTGCGCGTGAACTCTATCCTATCGGACATCAAACCGTCTCACTGAAAGTTCTTGAATCTGTATCGGTCATTGACCAAATCATAGAATTCTTTCCAAGTTTATATAATAATCTTTCTGAAATAACATTGAATTCTAACGAAGAGTTTGTATTAATACTGGCTGAATATCCCACAAGAGTAATTTTGGGAAAAGACAGAATCTTGGACAAAATTCAAATACTGATATCCTTTTCGGAATCACTGCCGGACAATAGGGGATTAAATCAATTTACATTACTAGACTTGCGCTACAATCGCCAAGTTATTGCAAAGGTTCGAGCGTGAAACCCATCCATAAAAATAATTCACAACTGATTAGAGTCGGTTTGGATGTCGGATCGTCATTCATCACCTGCGCTATTGTTGATAGATCAGACAAAGAGAATGAAATAAAATTATTAGGGATTGGCCGCTCCCCTTCAGCAGGATTGAAAAATGGATCGGTTATTCATCGCGACAAATTGATGGATGCAATGGAAGCAGCCGTAAAAGATGCAGAACTAATGTCAGGGCACAAAGTAGAAAAGGCTGTATTAAGCATTTCGGGTGAAAATATACGCGGTATCAATACGCAAGGTGCAATCGCCGTTCAGCGAGGCCAGCATTCAACCATCCCCATTGAGAATGAAATAACGGAACACGATGTATTCCGTGTAATGGAAATGGCGCGGGCTCTCTCCCTCCCTACCGACAGGGATATCATGCACGTTCTCCCCCAGGAATATGTTATAGATACCATGGATAAAATCAAAGATCCGGTGGGAATGTCCGGGCGGAGATTGGAGGCGAAAGTTCATTTAATAACTGTTCCCAGTACTGCAGCAAAGAATTTGGTTAATTGTACAGAAGAGCTCGGTATTAAGGTGGATGGCCTCGTATTTCAGGGCTTGGCATGCGCCCTGACTACCTTGGACGACGATGAGAAAGATCTTGGTGTGGCTATTGTAAATATTGGAGGCGGAACAACGGAAATCGTCGTGTACCATGAAGATGGTATTCGTCATTCTGCTGTTTTGGGAATTGGTTCAAACAGTATTACCAATGATATAGCCGTGATGCTTCAGATTGGCATTGAAGAAGCCGAAAATATTAAAAGAAAATATGCGTCGGCAAAATCATCCATGTCATCCACAGAATTGGAATTTGATCTTCCTGTAAAAAATGGTGGATTGGCGAGAAAAGTTTCCGAACATGAATTATCAAGATATGTGGAGGCTCGCGTAATTGAAATTCTTCAATTGATCGCAAGAGAAATACATCGAGCTGACATTCGAGAACAATTGACCTACGGAGTTGTTTTAACTGGAGGCGGCTCTCAATTAAGGAATATTACTCCATTAGCAGAGGAAATATTAAAAATGAGAGTCAGAAAAGGGATTCCAAAAAATATCAGTGGAGCTGTTGACGTTGTATCTGATGCAGAGTTTACTACTGTAATTGGACTGACAGAGTGGATGGATGTAAGAGATGAATTATCTCCTACCACCATGCCGGAAAAACCAACATTTGAACGAGCCGTCGGTTGGCTCAAGCAATGGATAAAAGGATTCTATTGAGAATAGACACATACCTAACGACCAAACGCAAGGAGAACACCTATGTTATTTGAATTTGATAGTATGGCAGAACAAAAAGCCAAACTAAAAGTCATCGGAGTAGGCGGAGCCGGTGGAAACGCCGTCAATCGCATGATACAAGCAGGAATGCAAGGCGTAGATTTTATTGTAATCAATACGGACGCCCAAGACCTGGAAAACAATGCAGCCAAGCTTAAGATACAAATCGGCAAAAATCTGACCAAAGGTCTTGGCGCCGGTGCAAAATCAGACGTTGGCAGAGAAGCCGTCGAAGCAGACCGAGAAGCAGTCCAAAGCATACTTGAGGGAGCTGATATGGTCTTTATTACTGCCGGGATGGGCGGTGGAACAGGTACAGGTGCAGCGTCAGCCGTTGCTCAAATGGCCAAGGAATTAGAAATACTCACCGTTGGGATCATTACACTTCCTTTTAATTTTGAAGGTCCCAAACGTATGAATCGCGGATTAGGTGGTCTTTCCGACTTACGAAAATCGTGTGATACTGTCATCTCAATCCCGAATCAAAAACTCATGTCAATTGTTGACAATAATACAACGGTGGTTGAAGCATTCAAGTTGGCTGATTCCATACTCCATCAAGCTGCAAAAGGTATATCTGATCTAATCAATGTTCATGGATTAATTAATCTGGATTTTGCCGACGTAGAAACCATAATGAAAAACATGGGTGAGGCGATTATGGGTACCGGTATTGCCAGTGGTGAAGAACGGGCAGTATTGGCTGCACAACAGGCCATTTCCAGTCCATTATTGGATAGTGCATCCATCAGCGGAGCACAAGGTGTCCTGGTCAATATTACCGGCGGACCGGATCTCACATTAATGGAAGTGGATGAGGCAACATCCATCATTTTTGAAGAAGCAGGTGATGACGCTAATATTATTTTTGGCGCCGTAATAGATCCAAGAATGACTGAAGAAATTCGTGTCACGGTTATTGCGACCGGATTTAACCAGAGGATTCCAAAAGAAGTGGTTAAGGAAACAAAACAATTCATAGACATTCCGAGACAAAAGCAGGCAAGAATCCTTGCTGATGAGGAAAATGTCCCTCTGTTTAATCGGAAAATTTCAGAGGAAGATAAAAGCAGCCGCCCATCCGTTTCTAAATTCCATTTTGATGATACGAATCCGGTCATTTATGGAGATGATATTGAAATCCCGGCGTTTATTCGTCGTCAACATGAGTAACGATTTTTGTCATCGCGAATCTCGTCATTTGCGGCGGGATGAAGCGATCTCCTAGCATTCTTCAACGTAAGGAGATTGCCGCGACCTCCGATAAATCGGAATCCTCGCAATGACGAAACAATAAAATATAAAAATTCTTGGGTTTGGCTAAGAAAGTTAGGTAATAAAAAACCCTCTGCCGGATGGCCGGGGGTTTTTGCAATTTTGAGTGGATTAAAGAATTTTAAACTTTTAAACCACGAGTACGCATTTCTTTCACTACTTTTGTAATTCCCTTTTTATCTATTAAACGCATCCCTTGCGTGGATACATTCAGCGTCACATACCGTTTTTCGTCCGGAAGCCAAAAACGCTTCTTTTGAAGATTAATATTAAACCGACGACGTGTTTTATTGTGTGCATGGCTCACATTATTTCCATACATGGGTTTTTTGCCGGTGACGTCACATATTCTACTCATAATAAATTCTTCCTGTTTGTATATAAATTTGCCGGCGAATTTAACTCAACATTTCATTCTTACAAATTACTATCTGTAACATATTTGTCACAAATCTCAATTTACTAGTATAAATGAATGAATGATTGAACAAGGTGTGTCTTCCTCTAATGCAGGCAGTAATGCCGAATTAAGGATATTTGTTAATAGTAAGCGCGCACCTTCAATACCCCAATCTTTCTTAAACTTATTTTTTTCAAGTATTTTGAACTTTATCAAGCATATATAAATTAATGGAGTCATTATAAATTCTTATATGGAAATCGGTACCATAAAAATACGGACGTCCATTTTTCTGGCCCCAATGGCAGGCCCCACTACGTCCAAAAAACAGGTCTTCGTAGAGTAGACGTAACGGATTACTCATTTCAAATATTGTGCAAAGAAATGGGCGACGGTGTCGTCTATTCTGAATTTGTTTCCTCCCATGGGATCATTCGCGAGAATATAG
>CAZBEY010000015.1:0-33575 GCA_964491015.1 uncultured bacterium
TTAATACTCCATCCAAATTTTCATCTATTTCATTATTGTAAAATCGAATTATATGATAACCTAAATCCTTCATAATCTTATCTCGTTTTTCATCTTTATTTTTCTTTTGTGGATGGACATGTACAGAACCATCCAACTCAACTATCAATTTCACTTCAGGGCAATAAAAATCTACTACATAATTTTCTATTCCTTGCTGACGACGAAATTTAAATCCGTCCAATTGTCTTCCCTTTAAATGATTCCACAGCGTCTGTTCCCATGGAGTCGGAAAATTTCTTAATAATTTTCTAATGGATTTTTGTTTTTTTGGATTAATTCGATGTTTTTCTTTTTGATCTCAACCACCCCCTAGACCCCTCCTTACCGTAAGGAGGGGGAAAAATTAAAATGAATTCTAATCTGCGAACAGCATGAAGGAATTTAAAGGAACCATAATAAATTCAACCATGCAAATCGGCAATGTTCAAATAGAAATACCCATTTTCCTGGCACCTATGGCAGGCGTAACGGATTACTCATTTCGAATATTATGCAAAGAAATGGGCGCCGGAGTGGTTTATTCTGAATTTGTGTCCTCCCATGGAATCATTCGTGAGAATGAAAAAACACTGGATATGATTCGATTTACAGGAGAAGAAAGGCCTATTGGAATTCAAATATTCGGTGATTCTCCGGACGTCATGGCAAAAGCTGCCCGATTGGTAGCTGATCAATTCCAGCCGGACATAATCGATATCAACTATGGCTGTCCAGTCCCAAAAGTAACGAAAAAGGGAGCCGGATCAGCAGCGTTAAAAGACTTATGTCTAATGGATGACATTACTGCCGCCGTCGTAGAATCAGTTCCCGAATTGCCGGTAACGGTTAAAATGCGCGCCGGATGGGATTCATCAAATATAGTGGCGATTGAAGCAGGTCCTCATTTAGAAAAAACCGGTGTTAAAGCAATCACCCTGCATCCCCGCACAACAAAACAAAGTTACAAAGGGAATGCCAATTGGGCATTGATTGCAAAATTGAAACAATCAGTGTCCATTCCTGTCATCGGTAATGGAGATATAAAAAAACCGGAGGATGTGTTGAGAATGTTTGAAGAAACCAATTGTGATGCTGTGATGGTTGGCCGGGGTGCTTTGGGTAATCCCTGGTTTTTTAAACAAGCCAATGCCCTTTTGAACGGCTCTGCCTTTCCTCCTGTACCTGAACTTGTAGATCGATTGGACATGTGTGTACGACATTTAGAATTACTCATGGAATCCCGTGGTGAAAAAATCGGAAGCAACTTAATGAGGAAACATTTTGGCTGGTATATTAAGGGATTTCACGGTGCGGCTGCACTTCGACAGTCTTTGGTGACTGCAAAAGATGAAAATGAGATGAGGAATATTTTAGAAAGAGCAAAAATACCCGACCGGAGCAGGAATAAATGATTACTCCCCCGCATACGCCGGTTAATTAGTAGAGTAATAACTTGTAGATCAGTGATCCCCTTTATCATACACTTTAAACACCGATTACCGCTCACAAGCTACTATTAACCGCTAGCCAGTTACCATCTTCCATCCCATCCATTGCCTTGTATTTGTGGAATATTATATACATTATTGGGTTGTATTTACGGAATTTCAGATAGATTAATGCCTTGTATTATCGGAATTTACACTGTACTATTGCCTTGTATAATAAGACTTCATTATCATGAATATGTTAAACAGAACTATATCAACCACATTAAAACAGTGGAAAACGGATACACATAGGAAAGTATTAATGGTCCGTGGTGCACGACAGGTTGGAAAAACATTTTCTATACGAAATTTAGGGAATGAATTTGACCATTTTCTCGAAATAAATTTTGATGAGAATAAAGATATCCATTCTCTCTTTGAAAGTGATTTGGATGTACAGAAAATTATTCAAACGATCGCTGTGCAATACAATGTTCCCATTATTGCAGGGAAAACACTTCTGTTTTTCGATGAAATCCAAGCGTGCCCAAATGCCATTCGATCTTTGCGGTACTTCTACGAAAAAACGCCTGACCTACATGTAATAGCTGCCGGTTCACTTTTAGAATTCGTTTTGGAAGAAATTCCATCCTTTGGCGTCGGCAGGATTCAGACTCTTTTTATGTATCCCCTTACTTTTCATGAATTCTTGTGGGCAATCCACCCTTCGCTGATACCTTTGATCGATAAGGCCAGTGCCAAAAATCCACTCGAACAAAATTTACATAAATTAGCAGCTGATTATTTTAAAACATATCAGTTAATCGGCGGTATGCCGGAAGTGGTGAATGAATATCTTCAAACAGGAGATTATCTACGATGTACTCGTTTGTTGGACAATCTAATACAGTCATTTCAGACTGATTTTGCAAAATACAAAAAACACGCCCCTATACAGACGTTGAGGAATGTATTTAATTCCATTGCGAGACAGGCCGGCGGAAAATTTATCTACAAACATGCTGCACCTGAATTGGATTCAAAAACGATTAAGTCTGCATTGGAACTTATCATTCAAGCTGGATTAGCTTATAAAATTCCACATACAAGTGCATCCGGACTACCATTGGGCGGTCAGATCAACCCAAGAAAGTTCAAAATTCTTCCTTTGGATTCGGGAATTTACCAAAGGCTATTGGGACTGAACCTTAAAGATTATTTTTTGACGGATGATATTCATTTAATGAACAAAGGAAACTTGGCAGAAGTAACTGCCGGGGTTCAACTTGTGCATCATCAATTACCCATTGTTCAGCCACAAATGTATTACTGGCATCGCGAAGCAAAAAGTAGTAATGCAGAAATTGATTACATTATTCAGATTGGATCGCAAATTCTCCCAATCGAGGTGAAAGCAGGTACCAAAGGACAGATGCAAAGTATGTATCTATTTTTAAAGGAGAAAAAACTAAAACGAGGTGTCAGGCTATCCATGGAGAATTTTGGAGAATATAACTCAATAATGACAATTCCGCTGTATGCAATTAATTCATTGCATAATGAAGATTTCTAAAAAAGTTTTTTACACATATTTTTGGCGGTATGGTTACCAGAACACACACAAGCTACCCTGCCTACGTACCTTCCTGCCTTTAATGTCGCTCCGGCAGACAGGCTGTGGGCAGGCACTCCACCAGTTACCGCTCTACCACTCACCATTTTCCATCTTCCGTAAAAATTCTAAACTCCTTATCTTGATTCACAGACAATATACTCGGTAAATTCCACAGCTGAAATTCACTTTATTTTTTTCAAAAATAGGACCTAAATGCAGAATGCAAAAGCCATCGTACCGAAACCCGTCAATGAGCCAATCCTCTCTTATGCTCCAGGTTCGCCGGAAAAGGCGGCACTGAAAAAACGAATTGAAGAGTTAAAATCACAGGAGATCGAAGTTCCACTTATTATCGGGGGACAAGAAATAAAGACAGGAAATATGGGTACGATGCAGGTTCCCCATAACCACAAGCATATTTTGGGTTATTATCATCGTGCAGGAGAAAAAGAAATAAAATTAGCCATAGAAGCATCAATGGATGCCTGGAGTGCATGGTCTAAAACATCTTGGGAAGCAAGGGCAGCTATATTTAAGAAAATGGCCACAATTCTCCAACGTCACGAAGAGCAAACGCTCAATGCAGCTACCATGCTCTGCCAGAGTAAAAATGCATACCAAGCTGAAATTGATGCAGCTTGCGAATTTATCGACTTTCTAAATTTTAACTGCTGGTACGCCCAGGAATTATACGAACAGCAGCCCACTTATTCCCCTGATGGTATGTGGAATCGCTTGGAACATCGGTCATTAGAAGGCTTCGTTTTTGCGGTAACTCCATTCAATTTTACATCGATTGCAGGGAACCTTCCCATGTCACCGGCGCTTATGGGAAATGTTGTTTTATGGAAACCAGCTTCCAGCGCCGTCTACAGCGCCCATTATATTATGAATCTCTTTCGAAGATCAGGAGTTCCTGACGGTGTCATTAATTTTATTCCCGGCTCCGGTTCGACCGTGGGTCCTATTGTATTGAAAGATGAAAATCTGGCTGGTGTTCATTTTACCGGCTCAACAAAAGTTTTTCAGGGAATGTGGTCAGAAATTGGTAATAATATCAAGTATTACAAAACCTACCCTCGAATTGTGGGTGAAACAGGCGGTAAAGATTTTTGCATCGCACATGAATCTGCTGATATCGATGCATTAGCAACAGCCATGACCCGGGGTGCATTTGAATATCAGGGACAAAAATGTTCTGCTCTTTCTCGAGCTTACATTCCGACAACCATTTGGGATAAAGTAAAAGAAAAATACATTTCCCAGGTAAAAACCATTAAAATGGGTGAACCGGATAATTTTACTAATTTTATGAATGCCGTCATTGACAAAGCTGCTTTTGATTCAATTACTTCTTATATCAACAATGCAAAAAAAGATAAAAATGCAGAAATCATCACCGGTGGTAACTTTGATGATTCAATAGGATATTTTATTGAGCCGACGACAATTTTAACTTCTGATCCAAAATATCACACCATGTGTGAAGAAATTTTCGGCCCTGTTCTAACGATTTATTTATACGATCCAAAAGACTGGGAAGCAACATTAGACTTGATAGACAAGACATCCCCTTACGCTCTCACCGGATGCGTGTTTGGTTTGGACAGAGAAGCGGTGGAAGGGGCATCCAAACGATTAACCCATGCAGCCGGTAATTTTTATATCAATGATAAACCCACAGGCGCAGTCGTTGGCCAACAGCCCTTCGGGGGCAGCCGCGCATCGGGGACAAATGATAAAGCAGGTTCCATATTTAACCTGATTCGTTGGGTCTCCCAGCGAACGATAAAAGAAACTTTCGATCCGCCAAGGGATTACCGCTACCCTTTTATGGCTGAAGAATGATTGGTAGTTGGTTAGACCTTTCAAAGGCTTTATTGTTTGAAAGGTTAGAATTGAAACCAGGGCTTCAATCCTTTCAAAGGATAAATGAACCTTTGAAAGGTAACGAGTGGCAGAGTGCTTGCCCGCCCGTCTGCCGACAGCATAGCCGAGGCGAGGTAACAGATGGCTGTATTACAAATCAATATCTATAAAAAATGAAAAAATTCTTAAAAAATGTACTTTATTTCAGACAGACCTTCGGTTTTAGTTAAATCCTAATTTAATATTTACCGTTTTTGTTCTTAACTATTAAAACAGTCACAAATAAAAGGATTTAAAAAATGAAACCAATTAAAACAATCATCATGGGAGCTGCTGGACGCGATTTCCACAATTTCAACGTCGTATATCGAAACAATAACTCATATAAAGTAGTCGCTTTTACCGCTACTCAGATTCCAGATATTGAAGGAAGAATGTATCCAAGTATTCTTTCAGGACCATTATATCCAGACGGAATACCAATTTTTGATGAAAGCAAACTTGAGGGATTAATTAATAAACATTCAATTGAGGAAGTTGTTTTCTCTTACTCAGATATTTCTCATGAAGCGGTAATGCATAAAGCATCAAAAGTTATGGCTGCAGGAGCACACTTCAAATTGTTGGGGGGAGAACCAACCATGATCCAATCCACCAAACCAGTAGTCTCGATTTGTGCTGTTAGAACCGGATGTGGTAAAAGTCAAACCACCCGCAAAGTAGCATCCATATTAAAAGAGGCCGGGAAAAAAGTGGCGGCTATTCGACATCCAATGCCCTATGGCGACCTTACAAAACAGGGCGTCCAACGATTTGCATCCATTGATGATTTGAAAAAACATGATTGCACCATTGAGGAAATGGAAGAATATGAACCACATATTGCTCAAGGAACAGTCGTTTTTGCCGGTGCAGACTACGAAGCAATTGTACGTGAAGCAGAAAAAGAGGCGGATATTATTTTGTGGGATGGAGGGAATAATGACATGCCTTTTTACAAACCAGACCTATCAATTGTTGTAACTGATCCACATCGGCCGGGGCATGAACTCACCTATTTTCCCGGTGAAACAAATTTACTCATGGCTGATGTCATTGTGATTAATAAGGTCGATACTGCTGATGCAGCCAATATTGATATAGTGAAAATAAATATTGAAAGAACAAACCCAAACGCCATAGTCATTGAAGGAGATTCCCCCATTTCTGTCGATAACCCTGAGTTAATAACCGGCAAAAAAGTTCTAGTCGTTGAAGATGGTCCGACGTTGACGCACGGTGAAATGAAAATCGGCGCAGGTATGGTAGCTGCAGAACAATTTGGCGCATCCGAAATGGTTGATCCACGCCCCTATCTTACGGGTAAATTGAAGGAAACTTTTGAGCAATATCCAAATATAGGGACGCTGCTTCCTGCTATGGGTTACGGCCATGAGCAGATCAGTGATTTGGAAAAAACCATCAACCGAACAGACTGTGAACTAGTCATTATTGGGACTCCTATTGATTTACGGAGAATTATTTCCATTTCTCATCCAAGCGTGCGGGTAACCTATGATCTGCAGGAAAAAGGAAGTCCAAATATCCAAGATGTGTTGAAAGAGAACGATATGATTTAGGATCAATTTTTAACACCACCACATGAGCTCCTTCCTCCTGTAAGGTGGGACTCTTCATTCGTTAATTGAATAATTAACGTTTGTCAGGGTGATGAATAAATGGAATGTTTTGACCATAAAAATAAATTGTGAAGTAAGGAATGAGTCCGCGCTGAAAAGGCCGTTTGGGGGTAAATCCCCGATTTTTCAGAATGTTTACCCCCCAGATGGGGTAAGTACCCATATTCCAGAGTGATAAGGAAATTCACTTACCCCGTTATTTATGGCGGGTGTTTGAGAAAAAACGACTCAAGTTGGGGTTTTAACCCCTTTCTGGAGTGGACTCAGGAATAAAAATAAAAAAATAATTCTAATCAAAAATTAAAATTATCAGTTGAAAATTATGCATTACAGAATGTTTAATGTTGGTCTATGTTTAACACCACCTGAAACCGCTCCTCGTATGAGGAGCGACTGCCTGGAGGACAGGCAGGAATTTATCATTCGTTAACCGTATTTATAACATCGACAGTGGTGGTAAAGAAAAAAGAGGTTCTGCAAATTTTTCTTGCTAGCGAAAAAAAATGGAAAAGACATTAATTTTGTACTTAATTAACAAACGAAAGAAAAAAACAATTAAATTTATTACCTCAATATATTACACAGCCTAATATTTAACACCATCCTGGGGTTGATGAGGAAAGTTGGTAATCGCTAAACTATTCTCTGCAATTGATTGTGGTAGTGAATAAATGACTGAAGAAACCTAATAATTTTGATTGATTAAATAGATATATGGGAATGGAATAATGAAAATACACGAATATCAAGCAAAAGAGCTTTTTCGAAAATATCAGGTAAGCGTCCCCGAAGGATACCCTGCATTTTCAGTAAAGGAAGCGCTGGATGCTTATGATCAACTGAACGTAAAGACAGCAGTCGTTAAGGCGCAGATTCACGCCGGTGGACGGGGAAAAGGCGGTGGTGTAAAACTCGCTCACACCAGAGATGAAGTGAAGGAATGGGCATCCCATATTCTGGGAATGAATCTGATCACCCATCAAACCGGTCCTGAAGGAAAAGAAGTACAGAGATTGCTTGTTGAGACGGGTGTGGACATCTCACGTGAGTTATATGCCGGAATTGTATTGGACAGAGCGGGGCGTCGGTTCGCCTTTATGGTTTCAACTGAAGGCGGGATGGAAATAGAAAAAGTTGCAGCCGAAACGCCCGAAAAAATAGTTAAAGAGTGGATTGATCCTGACAAGGGATTGACCGATTCCCAGGCACATAACCTGGCGTTCGCATTAGGCTTATCCGGCAAACAAATTGACTCTGCCGTTAATATTTTTCTGGCAGTCTGGACTGTTTTTTCTGAAAATGATTGTTCCTTGGTTGAAATAAATCCGCTAGTCGTGACCGGTGATGATCGCGTTATGGCGTTGGATGCGAAAATGAACTTCGATGACAATGGACTTTTTCGTCATAAGGAATTACTGGAGTATCGTGATATTACAGAAGAAAATCCTGCTGAATTGGAAGCGAGTAATTACAACCTGAATTATATCAAATTAGACGGCAATGTAGGTTGTATGGTCAATGGTGCCGGCTTGGCGATGGGAACGATGGATATTATAAAAATCTACGGTGGTGAACCGGCAAACTTTTTAGACGTTGGCGGTGTTGCGAACCCTGAAACGGTTGCCAATGGTTTTAAAATCATTTTATCCGATCCAAATGTAAAATCGATCCTCATAAATATATTTGGTGGAATTGTGCGTTGTGACCGTGTTGCTCAGGGTGTCATCGATGCAATGGGGACGGTTGAAGTAAATATACCGGTCGTCGTCCGCCTTGAGGGTACCAATTCAAAACAGGCAGCAGAACTACTGGGAAATTCACCACTTGAATTCTTAGTTGCAACCAGCTTGGCTGATGCGGCTGAAAAAGCAGTTGCTTCAGTGATTGGAGGTGCAAAATGAGCGTATTAGTTGGAAATGACACGCGATTGATTATCCAGGGGATTACCGGTTCCGAAGGATCGTTTCATGGTAGCCAAATAAAAGAGTACGGAACAAACCTGATGGGTGGTGTAACTCCCGGAAAGGGTGGTCAGTTTGCACTGGGTGTTCCCGTATTTAATACCGTTGAGGAAGCAAGGAAAAAAACGAACGCAAACACATCTGTTATTTTTGTTCCTCCTGCATTTGCTGCAGGTGCTATCATCGAAGCCGCAGATGCCGGAATCGAACTAATCATTTGTATTACGGAAGGAATTCCAACAGCAGACATGGTCAAAGTCAATCATAAACTCATGAATCTGCCTACCAGATTGGTTGGTCCTAATTGCCCCGGAGTCATTTCTCCCGGAAAAGCAAAAGTCGGGATTATGCCGGGATTTATCCATAAGGCGGGGACGATTGGTGTTATTTCGCGGTCCGGGACATTAACCTACGAAGCTGTTCACCAATTGGTGGCAGCCGGTCTGGGTCAGTCCACATCCGTTGGCATCGGCGGTGATCCAATTATTGGTACTACATTTATCGACATGCTGTCATTATTTGCTGAAGACAATGAAACTGAAGGTATCGTTTTAATCGGTGAAATAGGTGGGACGGCTGAGGAAGAAGCAGCGCAATGGGCTGTGGATAATCACATGAAAAAACCTATTGTTGCATTTATTGCAGGACAGACTGCCCCACCGGGACGACGCATGGGTCATGCAGGTGCCATCATAGCCGGAGGAAAAGGGACTGCCGCTGAGAAGGCTGCAGCTCTGGAGGCTGCCGGAATAACCGTTGTAAGCAGCCCGGCTGAAATCGGATCTGCCATGGCTAAAATAATACATTCATAATCATAAATAGGAGACTTTAGTGAAAAATAAAACATTGGCGATTATCAAGCCGGATGCAGTCGGAAATGGTTTTACCGGGAAAATTATGGATAGAATCATTACTGCAGGTTTTCAAATTAAAGCGGCACAATTGATGCATTTAAGCCGCCAACAGGCAGAAGGATTTTATGAAGTTCATAAGAAACGGCCCTTTTATCAGGATCTTGTTGATTTTATGACTTCCGGTCCCTGCATGCCAATGGCGCTGGAAAAAGAAAATGCCGTTAGCGAATTTCGGACATTAATTGGAACAACGAATCCCCATGAAGCAGCGGAAGGTACTATTCGAAAAGATTTTGCAGAAAGTCTTCAGAACAACGCAGTCCATGGATCGGACTCTGATGAAAATGCTGAAAAAGAAATTGCTTTTTTCTATTCTTCCAAAGAAATTCTCGATTACTGATTAGGAAGCTTATTCTGTCTTACAGACTAAAAATACACATTATCACCGCAATCATCAGCCTTTTCATTCTCTTCACAGGTTGTGAAAAAGATAGTCTTTCCGGAATTACCGGAGAAACAATTGAATTGAATGCACAAATTTCTGAAGATAGTGACGATTTAGATTATGTTTGGAATATGATAAACCAACCGGATGCATCCATGGTGAATCCCAATGATTTTCTATATAGTGAAAACCGGTCTACAGTTAACTTTATTCCTGATAAACCGGGAATATATGAGTTGGAAGTTAGTGTGTCACAATATGGAGATGAATTATCAGTCCAACCATTCATCATCGATGTGGAGGCCGGATTAAATCCGCCAACGGCAGTCGAAAACACTGCAACTGAAGATGATTGGATTGAAACAGAAGAGGACGAAAAATGGTTAGAAACCGAACAATCGGAAGAATTGATAGAGGAAAAGCCCATCCTTTCGGAAACGAGTGTAAAAGATACGATAATCAGTGAACATGGTAGTGAAATCCCCGATACGGTTGAATTAACAATCCCCATCGTGGATGTTAAAAAGAAGGATCAGGAGATACAGCCAAAAAAAACGTCACCGCCTCAACGACCAAAACCTGTCATCCACAAGGGATCTACCATTCCCATAATCAATAATCGATTTACAATTCAATTGGCGTCAAAAAAGCTATTATCAGATGCAGAAGCGATGGCTGCTTCACTTATTGATGATGGATTTGACGCCTATATACAAAAAGCATATTTTAAAGAGACGGATGAAATTTGGTACAGAATCCGTGTTGGAAGTTATGACAGCCGGGAAGCGGCTACATTAGTTGCAAAAACCATTACAAAAAAACGCGGTATTTCAACTTGGGTTGATCACGTGCGTTTAGAAGAATAATAAAAGAGGAGAATAATAATGAGTCCCATGAAACTATATTTTGATGTAAGAGACATTTTTCGTGCGCCAAGGCTGGCATTAAGCGGCAAAAAAATACTGGTATTTACCCAAGCATTACTCATCGGGTATTTTGCTTACCTGATTTTGACGTACATATCCTTTGGTTTAGCAGGGTATACTTTTTCTGATACGTGGAGCCGTTATGGATTATACCCATGCCTGCACGGAAATCCAGGTCCATGGTTTGCTTACCTGATTTATTGGATCGGTGCAATTTTATTGTTGCTGGCGGTTAATTTTGGCTGCACGGCCGTATCCAGAATCACATACAAACAATTGAAAGGAGATGAATTCTTTTCGTCCGGTGATGCGTGGAAATATGTTAAAAAACATTGGTATCCGGTGTTATTTACATCTATTTCCTTTTTGTTCATATTAGCATTCTTCTTTGGCTTGGCAGCTTTCTTTGGACTATTAGGGAAGATTCCTTATGTAGGTGAATTTCTTTTTGTCATCCCCTATTTGTTGTATTTCTTTGGTGCTATTTTTACCATTTATACTGCTATTGTGTTCGGCGTTTCATTTCTGTACACCCCGGCGATTATCAGCGCTTATGAAGAAGACACCATGGGAACGGTTTTTAATTCTTATTCCATTACATGGTCCCAGCCATGGCGAATCATTCTCTACCATCTGGTTCTATTGCCAATTGGAATACTTGCAATTAAGGTTTTTTCGTGGTTTTGGATGGGTGGTTTTCATTTAATCAACTGGTTTTTCGGCTGCGAATGGTTCATGGGATCAAAATTGGCAAATATTGTCGCTTACGCCTCTAACATGGTTTTCCCTGATAGTCTATGCAGATTGGCATCTTCAATTTGCTGTGCAGGTCACGATACTGCCTTCTGTATCGGACATGCATCTGTTTGTTGTGCTGATCATTTATCCAGCTGCATTGGAAATCTATTTTCCAGCTGTAATACGATTGCTAATGTTGATTTAGCCGCTTTATCCGGTACGGAAACCGCTGCCGGCGTCATCCTGGCTGTATTTCTTTTCCTGCTTATTTTTTCCGCTGGTGCATATTTACTATCCATCTTCTCCGTTGGTGAAACGCTCATGTTCGTCATATTTAAAATGAAATCAGATGACGACAATCTCCTGGAACGGAAAGATGAAGACGAGCTCGAAGAAGAAGAGGATGAAGATGATTCTGGTTTTTCACCGGATGAAACTGAAGATGATGGAGACGATGATACAGGAAGCGAAAAAGAAACGGATAATGGTGGAGCGGATGATAAGCCAGCTTCTCCTGATAATGAAGAATGAAGTTAAATTAGGTTTTTGAACCCGGAATAAAACATAGGAAACATCTTCTCAAAAGAAGTATTTTCCCGCCCTGAAAAATGAAGATTTTCCGTTCCGAACTAGAAGTCGGACTGAAAAAGAAGCTATTTGAAATTTCCAGTGAATCGATGGAAGAAGATTCTATCCGATTTTATGAGGATTCAATCAAATGCGTGATCAGTTCTGAAAATTCTCCTCATGGGTATTATTTACGAGGGGAATTGAACGTTCCATTTTTGGAACAATGCGATCGGTGTTTGATTGATTACAAAATGGATCATCACATAGACTTTTCAATTCTGCTCACGGACCAAAGAGAACTGGTGACTGGTGAAGAAGTGGATGTAGTGTATTTTACTGAACAACAGGACTTCATAGATATAGCACCCGTTTTATTGGAATACACCATGTTAGATCAGCCGCTTAAAAACGTTTGCAGAGAAGATTGCAAAGGATTGTGCCCATCATGCGGCTGCGATTTAAATGAAAAAGATTGTAACTGTTCAGACGCAACCAATGATCCACGCTGGGATAAATTAAAAAAACTAAACAAATTGAAATAAAAGAATTATCGGAGTATTATTTTATGGCTCTTCCAAAAACAAGGATATCAAAAGCCCGCGGCAGAAAACGCCGCACACATTATAAAGCAGGCCATGTACAGGTTGCCAATTGTCCTCAATGCGGACAGGGGAAAATTCCTCATAGAGCTTGCCCAAATTGCGGATATTATCGCGGCAGACCTGTTATTTCTCCAATCGACTAACATCACTTTATGAAAATAGCTTTAGATGCAATGGGTGGTGATTTTGCACCCGAGGCAGCAGTGCATGGTGCTATAGAAGCGATAAATGTAGATAAGACTATCGAGGTTTATCTTACTGGAAATGAACAGCTGATAAGCGATTTTTTACCGACGCCTACTCCCAAGCAACTGCATATTATACCCACAACTCAAGTTGTTTCAATGCAGGACAAAGGGTCGCGCGCATTAAAAGATAAACCGGATTCGTCTTTAGTCAAGGGCATTGAACTTTTAAATAACGGTGTTGTAGATGCATTCGTCAGCGCCGGTCATACCGGAGCTATATTATCTGTTGCCACCCTGTCTTTGGGTAGAATTGAAGGAGCAAGACGACCGGCTTTGGGCGCTTATATTCCAACGGATCTTGGAGGAAAAATACTGTGTGACGTTGGGGCAAATCCGGATGCAAAACCACATCATTTATTACAATTTGCCGTGATGGCATCGCTGTACCTCGACCATGTGGAAGGCATTAAAAATCCTAAAATTGGATTGATAAACATTGGAACAGAACCCGGCAAAGGTAGTGAACTTTATCGGGAAACATACGACTTGTTTAAAAAAAATCTCCCAACATTCATTGGGAATATTGAGGGGCGGAATCTTTTAACATCAGAAGCAGATGTTCTAATTTGTGACGGATTTGTAGGAAATACGATCATTAAATTTGCTGAAGGCTGGATTACTCTATTTAGTGATTTGGTCAAAAAGAAGATTAAAGAAAAATTATCCTATCAAATTGGAGCTAAATTACTATTTCCTGTTTTGGAATCCATCGGTAGTCAATTTGACTATGAAGAACATGGCGGCTCTCCCCTTTTAGGTGTTAAGGGAGTCTGTATTGTGGCTCATGGAAGTTCCAATACTAAAGCAATTAAGAATTCAATTTTGCTGGCAAATAAATGCGTCAGCCAACGTCTCGTTTCTGATATTCAAATAGGAATCGCTGAACATTTAGGGAATAGCCATTGAAAGCTAAAATCACAGCAACAAGCCGATATTTACCCAAACGTGTCCTGACGAATTTTGATTTGGAAAAAATGGTTGAAACGTCCAATGAATGGATATTATCCCGGACGGGTATTGAAAAAAGGCATTTAGTCTCCGAAGGAGAAGCCACATCAGACATGGGAGCTCATGTTGCTAAGCAATTACTGGAGCGATCGGGAAAACATCCTGATGAAATTGATTTAATTATTGTAGCCACGAGTACGCCAGATTATCCCGTTGTGTCTACAGCAGCATTGGTACAAAACAAAATCGGCGCTAATAATGCATGGGGATTTGATATTATTGCTGCATGCACCGGATTTGTCTATGCTTTAGAGACAGGGGCAAAAATGGTTGAGTCAGGACGATATAAAAACGTCATTGTGATCGGCGGCGATACCATGAGTTCAATTATTGATTATACAGATCGAAATACATGTGTTATTTTTGGAGATGGCGCCGGAGGCGTATTACTGGAGCCCAGCGTGAATGATTTTGGTGTATTGGATTCTATACTCCACATCGATGGGAGTGGACAAAAATATCTAACTGTACCTGCCGGCGGCAGCGCTCAACCTGCGTCTAAAGAAACTGTCGAAAACAGACAGCACTTTGTGTATCAGGACGGGAAAACGGTTTTTAAATTTGCTGTCAAAAATATGGCTAAAGTCAGTAAACAAATATTAGATAAGAATGGCCTTATAGGATCAGACATAAAATTATTTATTCCCCATCAGGCTAATAAACGGATTATTGACGCCGCTGCGGATCGTTGCGGGATGAGAGAGGATCAAGTATTAATCAATATCAATAAATATGGAAATACAACAGCAGGTACCATCCCTATCGGAATTGATGAAGCTGTGGAAGAGAATCGGTTAGAAGAAGGTGACTTGCTGCTATTAGCTGCTTTTGGTGGAGGATTTACTTGGGGGAGCATGCTGATCCGCTGGGGTGGTATGTCATGAAATTTGCTTTTATTTGTCCAGGGCAAGGGTCCCAAAAAGTAGGAATGGGACAGGATTTTTATGAAAACTCAGATTTGGCTAAAAATTATTTTAATTCAGCAAATGAAATTCTTGGTACGGATATTCAGTCCATCATGTTTGAAGGTCCCGGCGAACGATTAAAACAAACTCGCTACACGCAGCCTGCATTATATATTTTATCGGTTATCATTGGTACATTGATTTTGGAAAAAGGTTTAAAACCGGTTGCTGCAGCCGGACATAGTTTGGGTGAATATTCCGCCTATGCGCTCGCCGGAGCTTTGGATTATGAAACAGGATTAAAACTCGTGAAAGTCCGTGCAGAAAGTATGCAGAAAGCAGGTGAAGAATCACCAGGGACTATGGCTGCGATTATTGGACTTCAGGATGATGCCATTTCCAAAATAACGGAAAAAGCAGCCGGAATTGTGGTGGCAGCAAATTTTAATTCACCGGGACAAATTGTTATATCTGGTGAAATAACTGCTGTTGAGGAAGCCATGACACTGGCAAAAGAAGGCGGCGCAAGACTGGTAAAACGACTAAATGTCAGCGGAGCATTTCATTCTCCATTAATGAGCAGTGCGCTTGATACACTTGCAGAAATGATTGATTCAATCGAAATTATGGACGCAATGATTCCTGTTTACTCTAATGTTAGCGCGATGCCGATCACAAATGCAGTCGAAATTCGTTCTGCAATGGTTCGGCAACTTGACCATCCT
The DNA here is from genome assembly GCA_964491015.1 of uncultured bacterium. Classification (GTDB taxonomy): domain Bacteria; phylum Fidelibacterota; class Marinisomatia; order Marinisomatales; family TCS55; genus JADFRD01. The sequence goes on from CAZBEY010000015.1 coordinate 15,597, forward strand.
GTGCTCTGGAGCCGGACAATTTCAAATATGGCCAATGATCAGGTGGATCATTTTATGGAAGTAGGATCCGGGTGTGTATTGCAAGGACTCTGTAAACGGATCGATCGAACTGTCAAAACAAGCGGCATTGAAAATTGGAAACAGCTTCAAGATGTTTGATTTAACAAATAAGGTCGCTATCGTCACTGGAGCTTCCAGGGGGATAGGAAAATCCATTGCAAAAATGCTTTCCAATGCTGGAAGTCATGTCGTGTGCATCAGCCGAAATATCAACGATGTCAAAACAGTGGCAGATTCATTGCCAAATGCTTCTGCATTTTCCTGTGATGTATCCTCACCCAATGAATTCACAAACGTAGTAAATTCAGTCGTTTCTGAACACAGCAAAATTGATATATTGGTTAATAATGCAGGGATTACCCGGGACGGTTTAATCATGAGAATGAAACCGGAAGATTGGAGTACTGTTTTATCCATAAATCTGACCGGGGCATTTAACGGAATAAAAGCTGTTTCAAGATCAATGATGAAACAGAAATCAGGTCGAATAATCAATATATCATCGGTAGTAGGCTTAACCGGAAACGCCGGCCAAGCTAATTATGCTGCTTCAAAAGCTGGTTTAATTGGATTAACAAAAGCCGCTGCTAAAGAATTAGCCTCCAGAGGCATTACAGTCAACTGCATCGCACCGGGATATATTTCCACGGATATGACTCAAGAGTTAAGCGATAGCGTTAAAGAAGAAATAATAAAACAAATACCCGTCGGACGGATTGGTAGCCCGGAGGATATTGCTCACATGGCTCTCTTCCTATCATCGGAAGAAGCCGGGTATATCACAGGAAAAACCATAACCGTGGATGGTGGTATGGTAATGATATAAATAGGAGAAACACATGTCTTCAACACTCGATAAAGTAAAAGAAGTCGTAATGGATAAACTTGGCGTCGAAGAAAACCAGATTACACTTGAAGCAAACTTCATGGATGATCTCGGAGCCGATTCTCTCGATACTGTAGAATTAATCATGCAGTTAGAAGAAGAATTTGGTATAGAAATACCCGATGAAGATGCCGAAGCAATGACGACGGTTGGTGCTGCAGTAGACTATATTGACAGCAAGCAATAATCATGAAGAAGCGTCGTGTAGTCATTACCGGCTTGGGGGCACTTGCTCCCAACGGTAACTCGGTTTCCGACTTTTGGACAGGTCTATTGGCAGGCAAAAGTGGCGTCCAAAAAATCGTTTCTTTTGATGCTACCGAATTTAGCGTCAAAATCGCAGGTGAATTATCGGATTTCAACGCTGATGACTATTTTGACAAGAAGGATATCCGAAAGCTCGATCCCTTTTCCATTTATGGACTGGTAACTGCTGAAGAAGCAATCAATCATTCCGGATTGGAATTGGATAAAATTAACCGGGATCGAGCCGGGGTTATCATCGGGAGCGGTGTCGGAGGAATTCAAACACTGGAAAACCAACATATTGTTTTGCAGGAAAAAGGTCCCAGACGGATTTCTCCTTTCTTCGTCCCTAAAATGATTGCAAATATTGCTGCCGGACAAATATCTATTAAATTTGGCTTTTGTGGACCCAATTATACGGTTGTATCAGCGTGTTCTTCTGCTTCTGATGCCATTGGTCAAGCATTTCGAAAAATCCAATACGGTGAAACCGACATCATGATTACAGGTGGCACTGAAGCATCTGTGACACCGATGACTATTGCGGGATTTGCAAATATGAAAGCATTATCCGCATCCGGGAACAATACACCTGAAAAAACCAGCCGTCCCTTTGATAAAAATCGTGATGGTTTTGTTTTGGGCGAAGGAGCCGGGATGATGGTCATGGAATCATTGGATCATGCACGTTCTCGCAGTGCAAATATTTTAGCAGAAATAAGGGGATACGGTGCAACTGATGACGCATTTCATATCACTCAGCCAGCCGTAGGTGGAGCAGGGGCAGTTAAAGCAATAAAACTTGCATTAAATGATGCCGGCGCTCAACCCAATGATATTAATTATATTTCTGCTCATGGCACTTCCACTCCCTTTAATGATAAATCCGAATCAGCAGCCATTCGAACCGTCTTTGGCACACACGCTGATAATGTGAAAATAAGTTCAATTAAATCAATGACAGGGCACCTTTTAGGAGCCAGTGGAGCCATTGCAGGCATTGCCTGTGTACAATCATTATTGAATAATAAGATTCCTCCTACCATCAATTATACCACACCTGATCCGGAATGTGATTTGAATTATGTTCCAAATACTTCACAAGATTTTGAATGTAACCATGTCATGATGAATGCATTTGGTTTTGGTGGTCATAATGCCGTTCTAATATTGAAAAAATGGATTGAATAACGTGGGAGTTATAAGGTCGCTTCGGAACGCACTGCGCAAAAATACATCCACATATACTGCACTTGAACAACAAATTAATTATCAGTTTTCTGACTATGCTTATTTATGTCAGGCATTTACCCATCGCTCCGTAAGTCCGGACCCCAAGTATAATTACGAACGTCTGGAATTTCTGGGCGATGCGGTAATTGATATCATTATCAGTAAAGAATTAATGAAAGAATTTCCAGAGGGTGATGAGGGAGTCCTAACTAAGAAACGCTCTGCATTGGTTCAACAATCATTTTTAGCCTCCATGGGATACCTATTAAAACTTTTAGATCATTTCAATGTGGACGCTACAGTAAATTTAAATAACGAAAAAGTTGCAGATAAACAATTGGCGAATCTTTATGAATCTCTCATTGGTGCGATGTACCTTGACGGAGGGATAAATCCTGCTAGAAAATTGGTGCTTTCTACTATTTGGGTCAATCGAAAAGAAGCATGGAAAAAGGTTAATTATAAGGGTCAATTAATAGAATATTGTCATGCCAAGAATATAGAAAATCCAAAATTTCAAATTACTGATGTGTCGGGGCCGGATCATCAGAAGATGTTTGAAGTTCATGTTTCAATCGGGAGTAAAGTTTATCCATCAGGGATTGGGATGGAAAAAAAATCTGCCGAGCAATCTGCTGCCCAGCATGCATTGGAAAGACTACAGGCCTAAGTGTGCAGATCTTTTATTTGATCCCTGATTTTTGCCGCTAACTCATATTTTTCATCTTCAATAGCTGACTGAAGTTTTTTCTCCAAGGAACTTAAAGAAGGAATCCATTCTGATATGTCAAGTTCCTTTTCATTCTCACCCTGGATATCCGGCATCATCCCGGCATTAGCCATAACTGGTTCCGCTACCAAAATAGGTGCCTGAAGACGAAGAGCAATGGCCAACGCATCACTGGGTCTTGAGTCGATGGCTCGACGGGAATCGTCTTTAATACTGATTTCTAAGCGCGCATAAAAAACGCCGTCTTTCAAGTCAGTAATTTTGATTAAATCTAATTTGCCCCCAATCCCTTTTATTATATTACCAACAAGATCATGTGTAAGCGGTCTTGGTGTTTCCATGAACTCCAGAGCCAGCGCAATGGATTGAGCCTCAAACGCACCAACGATGACCGGTAGACGTCTTTCTCCATCAATCTCTTTTAAAATAACAGCATAGCTTCGGCTGGGCGGGTGGAAAGATATTTTATGAACTTTGACTGCTATCATTGAATTATTTCCTTATCAAATATATGCTTCGATATTAAACCTAAACAATATTTTTCTTATGCCTTTGCTGATAATTCATTTTTTAAATACATGATCGGCTTTACGGGCGATGGATTTGTATGATTGAAAATTGCACACCAATAACTTACCCAGTCGGCAAAATGGATTAAATGTAAAAATCGTGAATTAGGTGTAGATCCGCCAACGCATATTACATACTGGTTTTCGTTTTTTTCTTCAATAATTTTTTGGGTGATTTCCTGTCTTAATTGGACACGTGGATGGTCGTTTTCATCCTTGATCCACAGAATACTAAAATGATTAAAAGCATCTGAATTATTTTCCCATCCGACGATTTCATTATGATTCATTTCCGGTAATTCATTGTGATACGCCAGCATATCAGCATTCTCACAAAATTGTCCTTTTAATCGTAACGCCGCAATCGCAGTCGTTTCAGATGATCCATAAATGATAGGAATGGTATTGTATATTTTATGAGCCAATTGATAAGTGGGATTTTTCTCATTTTCAGTTTGATAGCGATCCCTCTTACTCAAAAGCATTTTCACAGAATCATGAATATCATCTAACACCGAATTGTTAATCAATCCCTGTTTTATTAGATGAAAAAGCATCGGTACAACTGAATAGGCAAGAGCAGCTCTCGGCTGAAGTCCCGCAGGAATAGAAATAACATCCATGCCATTCTCTTGCAATTTTTCAGTCAAAAAACCTCCGGTTGAAATGCCGCAAATCATTGCACACTTCTCTCTGGCATTCTCAAACGCTGATAGTGATTCTTCCGTGTTTCCGGAATAAGAAGAGCAGATAACTAAAGTATGCTCGTTTACCCAGTTTGGCAATGTATAATTCCGAATCACGATAAAAGGAACTTTCAGGTCATTAGAAACTAATAACCGGCATACATCACCGCCGATGGCAGAACCGCCCATACCGGCAACAACAATATTACGAACACCTCTAAACAGATTATTCGGTGAAAAATCTCTACCAATTTCCAACGCATCCAATAGATGATCCGGGAAGTCAAATATCGCCCTTCCCATGTTTTGTGTGTCGATTGATCGAATATCCATTAGTAGGTCCTGTTTAATACTTGTTCTGTAAATTGATTCAATGTATTTCGGTGATCATCTTGTAAAATTGATAAAGATGATCTCGCTTTTTGAATAAAATCATTTGCCATTTCTTCAGCCCTTTTCTTGATCTCTTTTTCAATAAAGAATGCCCGAATTCGTTCCAGCTTTTTTGTAATATCTTCCTGAATATTTGCAATTTGTTCCCAGCCGTCATGCTGCCTGGCCATTATGGTTAATATAGTCTGTTTACCTGCAGAAATGTCGCTACCTAAACTTTTACCCATTTGCTTTGAATTACTAAAGATTTCTAATAAGTCATCCTGGACTTGAAATGCGATACCCAAGTTCATTCCATAATTGCTCATTTCATTCGTCACCGATTTATCCTGTTGACCAAGAATAGCCCCCAATTCCCCGCAGAGACTTATCAATTTCCCAGTTTTCTTACCAATCATAATCAAATACTGATCCAACGTAATTCGCGAATCATTTTCATATTCTAAATCAAAGGCTTGACCTTCGCATACGGAAAGAGATGCGGTATTGAACGCCTGGAATGCAGCAACGGAGTTCACTTTTCCAATCATGAGCTGTGCCAGGGCAAAAATACTGTCACCGGCCAAAATTGCCTCATTAACACCGAAATGTTTATGAATGGTTGGCAGTCCATGGCGAGTTTCATCATTATCCATAATATCATCATGGACGAGCGTAAAATTGTGCATGAGTTCAACGGCCAATCCGGCATTCATGAGGTCTTCCGGGTCTGCACCAAATCCTCTGCCGGAAAGATGCACCAGCACCGGACGAAAACGCTTTCCTTTTCCCTTTAAGGCAAAATCGATTGGCTGGTATAAATAAGACGGTTCCTCAGGCAATTTCATATTCCGAAGGTGACGGTCTGTTTCGGAACGAATGAAATCAATGAGTTGAGAATATGAATTAGTGGCCGACATCCGCTTTCAGCGTTCCGAATTCCTTGAGTTTATCTAATACAAGGTTTTTTATTTTATCCATTCTTTCTTGTGAATTGGCTTCAAATCTACAAACAATGACCGGTTGGGTATTGGATGATCGCACCAAACCCCATCCATCGCCAAATCTGATGCGTACACCGTCTACAGTACTGCAATCATAATGGGTTGTAAAGTAGTCAATCGCTTCATTGGCAATGCGAAATTTTTCTTCATCATTTTCCGCTTCCATTCTCATTTCCGGTGTAGAATAATAAGTGGGAAGTTCTTGTCTCAATTCAGACAATTTTTTATCTGTACGAGAGAGTGTCTGTATAATTCTAAGGGCTACATAAATGGCGTCATCATAACCGAAATAATCATCTGCGAAAAAGATATGTCCGCTCATTTCCCCTCCTAAACGACAGCCCAATTCATGCATTTTCTGTTTAATCAATGAATGTCCTGTTTTCCACATAATGGGTTTTCCACCATATTTCACAATCATTTCTTCCAGGGCCTGGGAGCATTTTACATCGTACAATATTTCTTCCCCTTTATTTTGGATTACTTCAGGAAGAAATAAAGCCATGAGTTGGTCTGCCCATATAATTTCACCTGTTTCATCCACAATACCCACACGATCAGCATCACCATCAAATGCCACACCAATATCATATTGTCCTGTTTTCATTTTTTCAATTAAATCGGCAAGGTTTTCCTTTACGGTGGGATCCGGATGGTGGTTAGGGAAGGTGCCGTCAATATCGCAATAAAGTTCGGTCAGTTCAATATTCAGTTTTTTAAATATGTCCGGCGCTAGAATACCCCCCGCTGCATTACCGCAATCCATGACGACTTTTAGGGGTCGTTCAATTTTGATCTTTTCCAGAATCATTTCTATATATTTTTTCTTCAGATCGTGTTTGACTTCACTCCCTTCCCCCGTTTCATAGTCTCCATTTTCAATGATTTTACGAATATCTTGTATCTGATTGCCAAATACTGCTTTCCGCTCCAAGGACATTTTAAAACCGTTGAACTCCGGCGGATTATGGGAACCGGTAATTTGCATGGCACCGGATACTCCCAGCTCAAACATGCTGAAATAATTTACCGGTGTTGGGAGTATACCCAGGTTAATCACATCTACTCCAGTAGATAGGACACCTTTTTTAAAATTTTCAATCAGCTCAGGAGTTGTGAGGCGGATATCGCCGCTTAAAGCGATTTCCCGGGCACCGGCACGTTTTACAAATGTGCCAAAACCTTTCCCCAGGTTTTCAACTACCTCCGGTGGAAAATCTTCGGACACTTTGCCGCGAATATCATATTCTCTGAAAATGTATTTATTTATCATAATGGTTTTGTCATTTGTTTTTTTTGCAATAGGTTAATGGACCGATAAATTTGGGATTAGAAATTACTGTGATTCTTATTTAGATAATAATTATTCATCAATTAATTACTTCTCATTAATCCTAACATTATTAATTTTTATCATGAGGATAATGTATTTAAACCTGTTGACGGCTCTTATTTTGTCTTTAGCTTTTTCTCAAAACAATTTGTCAATTCACCCAGAATCATTAAGAGAAAAAAATATACGCATATTAACCGGATCCATTCTTTTAGCCACTGAATACATTTCCGGATATTCGTTGGCTTATAAAATGTGGTGGCCGGAAGGATTTCGAAAAATTAATCCATTTACCAATATAGGCGAAAAAGAGCCATTTTTCGTTGATGAGGTCATTCACTCAATCGGAAATATTGTGTCCCAGGATATTCACTATGCAATTATGAAAAAATACTTTCACGTCCAATCTCCCTGGCCCTCCATGATTCTAACTTCTGTATCTTGGTTTAGCATAGAAGCTCTGGATGCGATGGAAAAACGTAATGGCTGGCGGTTTTCAATCAATGATGAACTGGGTAACCTGGCAGGAGTTGCTTTTTGGTATTATAAATATAAACATCCCAATAGTCCCATATATTTAAGACTGGGGTTTCGTCAATGGGGAAATGCGGTTGAGTATATAAAGGATTTACCCTTTTTATTCACAGACAGAGATAAATACGGCAGGCAACACAATCATGATAAATATGCCATTTTAAAAACAGAACTAATTTATATGTTTAATCAAAATGTTTATGCAGGAATCGCCGTGTCCAGAGCTTCGAAAAATAGTCAGGAAAATACTTGGGGTATCACTGCAGGATGGGATATCATCAATAATATGAATTTGTTGGAATCAAAGCGATATAAAGTACCCTTTGAATTTATCAGAAATAATTTTACCCTCAATATCAGCCTAACTTATTGGAATGATCAGAGTATAACACCTATTTGAATGTTCAAAACCATTTAGGGCGGTTGGACATATATAGAGTATTTCGATGAAAAATAATAGATAAAAGCCATTAGTAATTAAACTCACTGCCTCCGATGAATTCCCTTAAAATTGAAATCCTTCTAACTAATTCTTCATCGATTAATTCAAAAAACGATAAAAACGTTTTCAACCTTTCAGCTTCCGGTCCAAATGGGGAATTCTTGTCTATTTCTTTAAGAAGCGGAATGACATATTTTGCCAACACCGGCAGCTCGTAAACCAAGGAGGAGTTAAACATAAAATCAGCTTCCTCCTGGAACGGAAATATATTCATGTCTTCCCCATTGCGAACCATGGGCCAGCGAGTAAGGGTATCCAAAGAGCTATATCCCCGATACTTATGGTCCCTTACCATCCGTCGCAAAAGTCGATTATCAGAAGTAGAAATACGATGATTAGCATCAATATTCATTTGAGTAATAGCGCTAACATAAATCCGCTGGCACATCGTTCCACCCAGCTTTTGTCTCAATGCCGGATTTAAACCATGGATTCCTTCCAACATGATAAAATCACGATTCCCGAGGCTTATCATCTCTTCAGTATCATGACCTTTTCCAGTTTGAAAATCATATTCCCGTTTCGGTATACTATTTCCATTGAGCAAATTGTTCAAACGATTGCACAGCAATTTAATGTTGACGGTATCAATAGATTCAAAATCAAGTTCTCCCTTTTCGTTCAGCGATAATTTCTCACGGTTAATAAAATAATCATCCATGGATATTTGTATCGTATTGAAACCGTTTACTCGCATCTGAATTCCAAGGCGTTTGGCAAATGTTGTTTTTCCGGATGAGGAAGGACCCGCTATGGAGATAATTCGCTTTTCGGGAAACTCTTCGGCTATATGATCAGAAATATAACTAATTTTCTTTTCATGTAATCCTTCTGCTACCCAGATCATTTCCCGTATTCTTCCACTACGGATCAGTTCATTTAATTCTCGAATAGTCGAAACTTTTAATATGGTTCCCCATTGTTCATGTTCTTCAATGATGGAAAATAATTTGGGCTGATCCTTGAAAAGTTGGAAATTGCCATTTTTATTCTGAAAACGAATAATAAACCCATTCTTGTATTTTAGTAGTTTGAAATTATTCAAAAGCGATTTATCTGTTTCCACCTTGCCCAGTTGAATATCCCAATGAGGTCCAAAACGAATCAGTGGAATCATATCTGTTTTCCATTGCCTGATCAACTCAAGTTTGCTCAGGGAATATATTTTCTCCAAATCCAGACGAACCTTTTCTTTTGGCAATGATTCTAAAACAATTTCAACCGAATCATTTAACCAATCAGTTAATTGCATCTCAAGACGATGGAGTTCATCCTCAGAGATATTTTCCCAATTCGCTGCGTGGCAAAAATATCCGTCCCCAAATGAGTGCTCAATTACAATTTGACGAGGATGAAATATTTCGTTGAATCCTTTAGAAAGGAGAAATAAAACAGTGTTTTGTGATGCATTAGAACTCATACCACAAAATGAACAAACCGCATCACTTCATCATAATCTTCTGTTATGAATTCTACCGTTTTGGGATCTAGAAGCAAAGCACCATTATAATGAGACGCTCTATAGGCCAAATGCTGTTTCATAAATTTAATCCGGACGTTGAAAGAGTCGGGGTGACTCCACAAGCATTTTGTAAAATCCCCCTTCAGAGATTCTTCAGATTTTTTCTGGATGGCTGTGATAGACTCTTTTGGCTGCAAACTGATGGTAGAATCACCGATGCCGGTCATTGTGGCGTGGGTGACCGTTTGCGGGCTTAAAGTCTTTACTTCTTCACAAAGCCCCTTGTCGCCGGACACAAATATCACCGGGACACTGTGCTTGGCAGCAATATTCCCATGGAGGAAAAATTCTGACGTTTGCTGATCATTGATAAAGATAGATTCAACCTTACCCGTCATCGTATGGGCAAGTGGACTGCTCCCCTGACCTGCCCGGGAATGATAACCTACCATCATTAAACCATCATAAGAACTATCCAATTCCTGGACCATGGAGTATGGGTGACCACTCCAACCACGAATAAGTTTCACTCCTTTTGGAAGATAGTGAGCCAAAATATTGCGACCGGAATAATGAGCATCCTTTATGATTATCTTTTTTGCGCCTCCCTTGAAAGCTCCTTCACATGCAGCAGCTGCTTCCAGGGACATTTGTTCCTGAAACTGACTATATGCCTGTTTGTTGTGATCCACTTCGTCCCAATGAGTGACACCTGTGATACCTTCCATGTCGACACTAATGTATATCTTCATATTTAATCTTTCAATTTTTGTTTGTTTTCACATTGCATTTCAGATTAATCCAAAATGGAGCAGATACTTAACCTGTAATTTAACATGAAGATTTTATGAGAGATTGATTATAAGGTTCAATCAAAGAATGTCCAAGTATTTGTAACTAATATAAAAGCGGCTTCCGCCTGCCTAAATGAAATTAGACAACCAAAAGCCACTCTCTTACTGAAACCTACCGGAAGTAAATCCTATTTAAGCAATAGCATCTTCCTCGTCTGGACGTAATTTTCTGTTTGGAGCTGGTAAAAGTATACACCGGCGCTGACCGGTTTATCAAACTGATCTTTTCCATTCCAAATTATTGAATATTTCCCTGAGGACTTTGTCCCTTCCACGAGGGTTGTTACATTCCTGCCAAGTAAATCAAAAACCTCTAAACGGATCTTACTTTGACTTGGCAAATCGTAAATTATCTTGGTGACAGGGTTAAATGGATTTGGATAATTCTGATAGAGGTTGTAATCAGTCGGCAGATGAACCAGTTGGTCATCAACAGATAAATCAACTAAAGTGTCCGCCAAAACGTATATATCGTCAATGAACCATCCGCTGGATACTTCTGAGTCATTTGTTTCAATGATAAATCTTATATAAACACCGGACTCTTGATAATCAGTAACATCTAACGTTGTTGTTTTCACCAAATTCATCCCCGTAATAGAATATACTGTTGTCCAGTCAATCCCATTACTCGAGAGTTCAGCGGTACCAATATCCCCCGATTTTAAAAATGAGCCATTCCAAAATTGCAGATAGCTGGAATTATAATCACTAAATACAAAGGGAGTTAATAATGTTAATGTATCGGATTTATTGTTTTCATAAGTCGACGACGGAGAATCATTCATTCCGTTGCCCACCGCACTATTAATATACATTAATCCCCAATGATCACCAGTATCCCACGCGCCAACTTCATCATTATCCCAAGAGGTCAATTTGGCTGTGTTAACAATTTTGAAACTAAGGGTATCGGAATATCCCATGTTTGCATTAGCGGCACTATCCAATGCAGTTGCATAATAGTAGACCGTTTCATTTCCTTCTAATCCGGAATACGAAAGCGTCCCTGTCCATTTATGATTAGCGAAGCTCATACTCGCAGTCTCAACAGCTGTCGGAGAAGAAGCATAAAACCAGTGTAGTGCTGCGCCTGCGACTCCGATATTATCGGTTGCTGCAACAGATACTTCTTCGACCCCTGATCTATCAATTCTATTCTCAAGATAAGATAAATCTGATAACTCCGGAAGTCTCAAATCTCTTCCGATATTAAAAATAAACGGTGTGCCTGTATTTATTGGATTGCTCCAATTATAATATTGGGTACTCACATTGAAATAATATTCTACAAAGGCTGTTGAATCAGGGCCATCAACCCAATAATAATAACCATCCAATGTATCTAACATATCAACGGTAATGGGATCACTATTACCAATTTTATATGTTAATGTCGGTATGGAAATGCCAGCACCATCATTAAAAAGCTTCACATGAAATTCAATGGCAGCGGTGGAGTCTTCCGTATCTGTAAGAGGTTCATGGCTAATGAAATTCAGAAAATCTAGCGCCCTCTCAAGAAAAACCTTTTGTGTTTCATTCACATCTTCCGGAGCGACTGAATTAAAGCTGCTTCCAAATGTTTCCAATCCTACGCCGGTATAAACCAATCTGTAATCACCTACGTAGGATAATCCCATACCTAATCCATTATCATACTCAAATATTGTATTTGCATCATTTGCCGGTGTAAAATAGTCAGGATATTGAGAGGACCCGTCATAACCGGGTTGATATATGGTGAATTTTAACTGATCTGAAATGGGATTTCCTCGTATACCATTTACCTGAAAAGTACCGGCATTATCGCCACCCCAGTTTGCATGGAGATAATTTGTATAGAACTCGGTTTGGGAAGCGTCGCCAGGATTTTCATTTAAGTCCCAACCCAGGTCCTGACCGCTAACATATAAATTTCCCCCCAAGTCCAAATATGATGATAACGCTGTACGGTCATCTTCATCCAGTGAAGGAAATGCCCATTCACATAACCAGATTACAATTGGCGTTGCATTTATCTGATTAGGATTTATGGGTCCATCAGATCTCTTATGAATTAAATAATCAATACCTAAAGAGTCCAAAATTGTTGTATAAAAAAGTTCAGCATTTACATCACTCGGTCCATTATTATCATCATCAACGATTAGAACAGGAGCCGTCCCGATATTCATTCGAATAGGATGGGAAAATAAATATTCACCATCTTGAAAAATAGCCAATTCAAGCTCTTCAACTCCAATAGATGCACTATCTGATATGTCAATGCTAAAAGCATTTTCAATTATTATACCGGCTTCATCGTCAATGGTTAGACCTGAAACATTGCCTTTTGTAATAGATAAATTACTATTCGTTGTATTGAGTTCCAGATCAATGGAATTGGAGCCGATAATCGAATAATTATAAAGTTCTATACTCATTTCAACTTTTTCACCATAATCATAAATATAATCTGAATTACCAAAAGCAGTATCACTAAAAGAGTAAGAGACCAAGTCCAACCTGGTCGGGAAACTCACAAATTGGTTGTCAGTATAGTTTACGGCTTTATTCGCATTGACCCTTCCTGCACCCAGTTTCAAGTTGTATTCCGGTATATTATTACTATAGATGTTATCAGTAGTGGATGAAAGTCGCAGTGCTAATTCATAAGATGTCAAGTCAGGGAATTGAGCTTTAATTAGAGCGGCAACACCTGCTGCGACAGGACTTGCCATTGATGTACCACTGAAATAAGCATATTGATTATCTGGAATCGTTGATAAAATCCCCGACCCGGGTGATGATATATCCACAGATAAATTATAGGTTGAAAAGTCAGATTTCAAATCACCTGTCGTCGTTGAAGCAACGCTGAATACATGTGGATAAGAAGAGGGATATTCAGCATCATCTGAGTAGCTGTTTCCCGCGGAAGATAATGAGAGAACTCCCATATCATAGGCATATTCAAAAGCATCAAGGAGATATTGGCTATATCCACCTCCGCCCCAACTGGTATTCGTCACCACTGCACCCATATCTGCTGCATATATTAGCGCAGCTCCTGCATCGCCTGTTAGAGATCCTGTTTGATCGTTTGAAAATTTTAAGGGTAATATTTTACAACTCCAACCTGGGGCTGCGACGCCAATATCGTTATCGGTTACTGCAGACGCACAACCGGAAACATGGGTTCCATGATCCTGGCTTGCAATTGAAGGGCTTGGATCATTATCATTTTCCGCAAAATCCCATCCATGAATATCATCTACATATCCGTTGTCGTCATCATCGACTCCGCTTGTACCATTATATTCTGCCCAATTGGTAAAAATATTGTCAGCGAGATCCTCATGATCAATGTCAATCGCATCATCAATTATTGCAATAATGGCATTGGTATCGCCGGTTGTCGTACTCCAAGCAAAGTTTGCCTCTATTACCGGTAAATGCCACTGGTTGGTATAGTCCGGATCATTGGGGACTGTCATTTCATTATATATGTATCTCGGCTCAGCATATACCACATTTTCCGATTTGATTAGGTCATCACAAATAACTCTTGGATCTGTATTGCCGGAATATTTTACTCTGTAGATTCTATTGATGTCTGTGAATTTTGGGTTTCTTTTTTTATAGGGAACAACCGGGGAAATATCTTCAACTTGATATTGAGAAAGTATATCATCTATTTTAAAATAACCCATTGAGTGAGTGCCCTTGGCAACCAATTCTGTCCCGGGTTTGAGCTTTACAATAAGCTCCCCTGGTACAACGTTTTCACCATTTCTATCGATAGAAAAAACGGCGGCATTTATTATGAATAATATTAAACTGAATCGAAACAATTTTAACATTGTGAATGTCCTTATTAGTTAAAGATCTTGAAATAAAAATATAATGGGGTTGAAAGTACAAATTTGAAATACTTAATATGAACTAATATATCACCAAAAACCAAATGAGCTAATGTTATTTCTCTCTTGATAATAACTATGGTAATATTATCTAATAAGTGAATGCTGATGCTTCAGATAAAACCACCCCGATTGATCGGGGTGGTTTTATTAATAGACGGATAAAAAATTCGTTATTTCAAAATCGTTATTTTCCTTGTTTTATGGTAATCTCCAGCTTCTAATCGGTAGAAATAAATACCGCTAGTATAATCAGAAGCATTCAAGGTATGACGATATCGTCCGGCTGGAAGTTCATCATTCACTAATATATTGATTTCATTTCCCAATATATCAAACACGGTCAGGATCACTTTTGAGGTGCGGGGCAGATCAAAAGCAATGGTTGTAACCGGATTAAATGGGTTGGGATAATTTTGAGCCAGAAAATATTTATCCGGAATGATCATTTCATTACTGGTACTCAATGAAGTCGCATTCGATTCATTCGAAAGCAGACTTTCATTTCCATTAAAGTCCATCGCAGTCACCACATAATAATAAGTCTCCCCTGCGCTCACCGCAGCATCTACGAACGATGTATCGATGGTATAATCGTATGGCTCATCCGCAGTAAATCCTGACGTTGACCCGCGATAGACTGTATAATAATCAAAATCAGGTACACGGACCGGATGCCACGACAGACTTATTTGACCGCCTCCATCACTCTGAGAGGCTGCCAAACCAAGGGGTGGGGACGGATGAAGATTGTCAACAGAAAATCCCCTCATCGGATTTGAATCCATAAAAAAATTCGGATCATCTGTATGTGCTGATACCATAAATACTGACCAAGTTGTATCAAAAGGTGTGGCATTTCCAAGGGTCGGAACAACCGTACTGTAATCGCCATGACCATGCCAAGGAACCATTTTTATAAAATCCCAGGATGGTTCCTCCATGTCTCTATTGAAAAATAAACGCCACACGCTGTAACCAGTAAAATAGTCCAACCAACCGGGGTTCCCTGCATTCCATTGAATCCTAACTCTTCCGCCTTGATCTTCAGGAACATCATTGACGGCGTACAAATGAGGACCTTCAAAATCTCCTCCTCCATAATGCATAGGTATATCCAACCATAAGGATTCATCAAGATCAATAAAAATGGAGTCTTCATGAAATGGCTCAAATCCTTCAGCGTAAACATCCATACTATACCACATGTTGCCCAGCACCGGGACAGAGAAATAACCATCCATACGTGTTCCCCTGCCAATTTCAAGTGAATCATTATAATAATGAACAAATGCGTGGTCTATCGGTAAATTATCCATGGCAGAAAAAACCTGTCCTTCAAACCGGGCTGTACCGACTGTTATTTCAAAATCAATATCAATCGCTCCAGAGGATGTCATGTACCCGTTAGGAATACTGATTAAGTCATAAAAACCTCTATCGGTCCAAATGCTAACCCAATATTCACCATCATTGTCTAAGTAGGATGACACCGGCAACGTATAGTTTAAAGGTGATGTTAGATCTGGATCACAAAAATCAATCCAGTTGGAAACTCTCCCTCCTTCATGGTAAGTGTAAACGCCGAAACAACCCACATCCAAATCTGAAGGAAATTGAATAGCCCCGCTAATAGATGCATTATTGGTATACAAGGTAAAGTTGGTTAAATCAGGATCGTTTGTATCATTTCCAGTTTGAACAAAAACGACTCGATCTTCTGGAATCATGTAATCCGGCCAAATTTCAAATTCATTTACATTTAGCATCCACATCGTTTCCCAAAAACCACCACCAACGGGATCCTGCCAATCCATTACACCAATTCGATAATCACCTCCATCGTCCGTCAATGCGTCCGCTGTGAAAGGTCCATTTTCTGCCCAAACGGTTAATCCGCTGACAGCACTACCGTTCTGATCACTTACGTTCCCTGATATCCAGGAATTCGCTTCCACCAGATGTATGTTAACATCCATGAGTGAATCGATAAGTTCCACCGATTGTCCAAGTAAAATGGGGAAAAGTTGAGGTTCTGTTACACCAATCAAGTCAGATGCCATAATAAAATACTGACCCGGTTCCTGTACGTGAATGGAATAAGCTCCGGTTGAATCTGTTACTGATGCCCAGATTTCACCAGGTCCATCATTTTTTGGTCTATCATTCTCATCCATCCACATTGCCCAAAATGGAATAGCGAACACTAAGTAATTTGTAGTTGACGGAATAACCTCGCCGGATATAAAGTACTCAGAATCCAATCCATCAATAAATAGGCGCGCTGATGCCGTACCTCCCCCGTCTGTAGCTGTGAAAAATATTGAAGCGCCTTCCAGGAAAAAAGGCATCTTGTCACCATTCCCAACAGTCGGACCTATGATAAATGTAATTTCATAGACACCAACGGCAGGGTTTTCATCCTCATAATCATTATCATATATCCACTGGTTCCCTTCGTCAAAAAACCAGAAATCTGTCGTATCATTTAAGATACCGTCTCCATCATCGAGGTATCCTCCAATACTGGCAGAATCCTCACCCGTAGAAAAATTAACAGTCAAAGTGAGCGAATCACCAACCTGATATGTTGTATCTGTAGACCCGTTGAATAGGATTTCAATCACACTCCCAAAGTTTCGATCTAAAGAAGGCGTCACAGAGAAAGGACGTTTTTTCAAGAACAACGGGGTCATGCTCGGGAACCAAGATTTTCGTTCTTGCTTTTTAAAGTTCTTCTGGAGACCAGTATATTTTTCCACTTGTTGATTCTTTAATTGGTTTTTTTGATGTTTTAATAATCGTAGTAGCTGAATATTTTCTATATCTACTTTCTGAGAGGATTCAGTCTTAGCTAATGAGACCGGTTTGTCAATTGTCGTTAAGACTGGTTTTTCCACACCTAAAACAAGAGTTGAAAAACACATGAATAGAATAATTGGTGAAAGATGATAAAAATTGTTTTTATTGAGTTCCATGAGAAGCCTTCTTTTTTGTTAATTATAGGTAGTGCAGTAAACTAATAATCTTCAATGCATTCATTATATATTAAAATAACTATATCTTTCAATATGGACTGTGAGATTTATCACACAAAATCCATGTTCTTTAAAACAAAAATAATATGGAAGAAATTATAAAAGCATTGGGCAAAATATATTTAGGTTTCAGTCGTATATTCTATTGTAAATATTGTTAACCAATTTCATAGAAATATCTAATGGAAAATAATGAACTTGAAAACTCAAATAATAAATTAAATAAACGTGTCGGATTGGGAATGATAATGGGCGCCGGATTCGGCATCGCTCTTGGAGCAGGATTCGGAACAGCATTTGGAAATATCGCATTGGGGGCAGCGTTAGGAATTGCACTTGGACCCGCAATCGGAATGTTGATCGCTATGATGAAAGGTTAGCGCTGGAGCATACGATTCAACCTAACTATTTCACTTTATTTTCTTCTTGTACTTTAATTCTCTTTATCCCCATTTTTCCATAAGATATGACAGACCAGGGACAACCTAATTCCGGCGGATTCGCTAAAAAAACCGATTTTAAATGGGTGGGTATTGGCTTGGTCCTTTTCATCCTGATCGCATTT